>JBKQRA010000055.1:0-2694 GCA_052144065.1 Methylovirgula sp.
TCGAGCCAGGCACCCGCATGGCGTCCCCAAAGGTTGTGAAGATCACGCCCGGTGTCTCGGCGAGCGCAACACAATCATCGACCCGCCCCATCGGCAGAACGCAAACTGGGCATCCGGGTCCATGCACGAGCTCGACCGCATCGGGCAGCATGGTCTCGACACCAAACTTGAAGATCGTATGCGTGTGGCCACCGCACACCTCCATGAGCGAGAGTGGGCGATGGCGGCATATATCGATCCTGGCGATAAGCTTCTCGATTTCCCGCAGCAGCGCCTTGGCCTTTTGCGGATTGCGGAACTCGTCCACATATTTCATCGGCTCTGCTCCTAAACCATGATCGCTTCAAGATGGATCGCTCATGGTCTTTATTTCTTCGTTTTGTCGCATGATCTTCTCCAAAAAGTCTGCAACTTTTTGGGATCATGCTCCTAGCTACCCGGCTGCGCGAATTTGCAGATTGCCCCGCTCGTCGGCCAGCAGCGTGTGCACGAGATCCCAGAGAATGTGATAGATCGCGACGTGGCATTCCTGAACGCGATGGATGCTGTCGGTTTCGACAATCAGACAATGATCGAGACCGATCCGCGCCATTTCTCCACCGGTGTTTCCGGCAAGACCGATGGTCTTGAGCCCGATATCCTTCGCCTTGCGAAATGCCTTCACGAGGTTGGCCGAATTGCCGCTGGTCGAGATGCCGATCAGGCCATCACCAAGCCGCCCTTGGGCGATGATCTGGCGGACGAAAATATGGTCGAAGCCGACATCATTGCCGATGGCCGTCATCATCGTGCTGTCGCAAGTGAGGTCGATGGCGGTCAACGCCGGCCGGCCGGCCGTGATCGGGTGCAAAAACTCAACCGCGACGTGGGCGGCATCGCAGCTCGAGCCGCCATTGCCCATAGAGAACAGACGCCCATCGTGGCGGTAGACATCGGCGATCGTCCGGGCGGCGTCCACCACGGACTGGCCATTCTTGGCGAAGAAGGCTTCAAATACGTCCTGATGATGCCGCGCCTTTTGCTTCACCGACTCGACAAGCGCTGCATTCAAAGCCTGCGCATCCGCTTTCCTGCCATGCAGAAACGGGTAGAGCTCTCGTAAACCTTCGTCATTTGACATATGCGCACTCCTTCCAACGGACGTGCCGCCAAAGTCCGTCAGGCGTGATCTGCCATTCGTATCGCATCGAGCTCCGGCTCGACCTCCCCAAGTTCTTCTAGAATTTTCAGCGTTGCCGCTGCCTCCTGCTCGTCGATACGGCTCATGGCGAAGCCGACATGAACAAGCACCCAGTCGCCGACGCAGGCTTCGATCGGGTGATCATCGCTGACGACGCACACCAAATTAATCTCGCGCCGCACACCGGACACATCGACGATACCGAGCGCGTTACTAGGATCCGAGATTGCGATAATCTGTCCGGGAATGCCTAGGCACATGATGTCACCTTTCTGCGCGGCCGCTGCCGCGATGCCATCGACCGGGCGGCTGCAACGACCGCCTGTCCAAGCGCCAAACCGCCGTCATTGGCAGGAACCTGGGAGTGCGTGAGCACAGTCAGTCCGATACCTTCGAGCATGTGGCTCACTCCCTCCAGCAGCAGCTTGTTCTGAAACGAGCCACCGGACAGGGCCACAATGCGCTCCAGCCTTTGATTCTCCCGCGCGAAAATGTGACGGACCATCTCAACGATTGCGCGCACCAATCCACGATGGAACCGCGCCGCCATCACAGCGGCGGGGGATTCGCGCTCTAGATCCTCTAGGATGGCCACCCACAGCGGAGAAAGATCCATCGTCGTGAGCCCGCTTAAATCCAGGGGTTGCGTAAGAAGCGGGATAGGATAGCCATCATCCTCCAGCGCCAGGGTCCGTGCATCGGCGATGCTCTCCAGCGTGATGGCGGCCTCTCCTTCGTAGCTCACGGCGTCCCGGCAGATTCCAACCGCGGCGGCGACGGCGTCGAACAGCCGTCCGCACGAACTCGACCGGGGACTGTTGATCCCTTTGCGCATCATCGCGGCGAGCGTGGCGAGCGGCTTGGTGTCGAGGGTTCGCACAAGCTCCAGCCCCGCGTGCTCCCGCTTGCAGCGCTCCCAGCCGATCGCAGCTTCGAGATGGGCAAAGGTGTTTCGCCAAGGTTGGCGCACAGCCTGAGCGCCGCCCGGCATCGCCACCGGCGGGAAGCATCCAACCCGCTCGAAGGTCTTGTAGTCGGCGAGCAGGAACTCGCCACCCCACAGGGTGCCGTCGGGACCGAGCCCGAGCCCGTCAAGCGCAATGCCGAGAACGGGGCGCGTGCCGAGGCGTATCGCATTCTCCGCCAAACAGCTCGCGATATGGGCGTGGTGGTGCTGGACCTCATCAATCCGGCATCCGTCCGCCGCCGCCCGCTCCCTGCCGAGTTTGGAGGAGAGATAATCGGGGTGCATATCGACCGCGATCGCCTCGGGCAAATGATCATACAGCGCCAGATAAAGCGAGAGGGCTTTTTGGTAGTCCGCGAGAGAGGCCGCGTCCTCCAGGTCGCCAATGTGCTGGGAGAGGATCGCCTGCCCGTCTTTCAGCAAGCAGAAAGTGCTTTTGAGTTCCCCTCCAACCGCGAGCAGCGGGCGGGCGTACTCGAAACCCGTGGGAAGTTTGACCGGTGCCGGTGCATAACCGCGGGCACGGCGGACGAGGCGCGGCTTGCCA
>JBKQRA010000056.1:0-7671 GCA_052144065.1 Methylovirgula sp.
GCGACGGTGTTCTGCGTCATCCATGCGGCGCGCAGCGGCCGCTTCTGGCCTTGGGGTTATGTGGTGATCTTCCTGCCCGGATTCGGCGCCGCCGCCTATTTCCTCTTCGAGATCCTGCCCGAATGGCGGCGCGGACCTTCGGCGCAGCGGGCTCGGGCGCAATTCGCCCAGGCGATCGATCCAGGCCGACGCTATCGCACTTTGCGCGAAGACCTCGAATTCACCGATACGATCGGCAATCGCGCCGATCTTGCGGAAGAATGCCTCGCGCTCGGCAAATACGACGAGGCGCTGCAGCTCTATGAGGGGATCATCAAGCTGCCGCTTGGCGACGAACCGATCTATGCACTCGGCAAGGCGCGGGCGCAATTCGGTCTTGGGCAGGTCGAGGACACGCTGGCGACGCTCGAGGCCATGACCAGCCAATGGCCGCAGTTTCGCTCGCAGGAGGCGCATCTTCTGCACGCGCGGGCGCTCGAAGGCGCCAACCGTCCGGCCGAGGCGCTGCGCGAATATGAGGCTTTCGCGCCGACCTATCCCGGGCCCGAGCCGCGCGTTCGGCAGATGCTGCTGCTCGACCAGATGGGCCGCCGCGACGAGGCGAAAGCGATCGCCGCCGACGTCGTCAAAGAGCTGGAGCGCAACCCGAAATTCGCCCGCAAGCATCAGGCGGAGTGGCTGTCCGCTGCCAAGGCCTATCTGCGGGGCTAGTCTTCGGGGGCTGGTCTTCGGGGGCTAGCGGCGGCGCCGCGAGGCCATATGCTTGCAATCTCGGGCGCACCCCTCTATAAGCGCGCCCATTCCTCACGCGGATTTCGCGGCCCTGCCTTAAGGGTCCGCACCCGGTGCCACCCACCGAACTTTCGTTCGGCCGGGCGGTCAAAACTATCCGCGGCGGCTTTAACCGGAGAAGATACCCATGGCTTTGCCAGAGTTTACCATGCGCGGCCTCTTGGAGGCGGGCGCCCATTTCGGCCATCAGTCTCACCGCTGGAACCCGAAAATGGAGCCCTATATTTTCGGCACGCGCAACAATATCCATGTCATCGATCTCGCCCAGACGGTGCCGCTGCTGCATCAGGCGCTGAAGGCCGTCTCCGATACGGTCGCGCGCGGCGGCCGCATTCTCTTCGTCGGTACCAAGCGCCAGGCGCAGGATTCGATCGCGGACGCGGCCAAGCGCTCGGCGCAATATTTCATCAATTCGCGCTGGCTCGGCGGCACGCTCACCAATTGGAAGACGATTTCCGGCTCGATCGCGCGGCTCCGCAAGCTGCAGGAGACGCTGGATACAGGCGGCCAGGGCCTTACCAAGAAAGAGCGCCTGATGCTGTCGCGCGAGCGCGAAAAGCTCGACAAGGCACTCGGCGGCATCAAGGACATGGGCGGCCTGCCGGATCTGATCTTCGTGATCGACACGAATAAGGAGCAGCTGGCGATCCAGGAGGCGGAGCGCCTGCACATTCCGGTCGCGGCGATCCTCGACACCAATTGCGATCCGGACGGCATCACCTTCCCGATCCCCGGCAATGACGATGCCGGCCGCGCCATCAGCCTTTACTGCGATCTGATCGCGCGCGCCGCTCTCGACGGCATCTCGCGCAGCCAGGGCTCGCTCGGCGTTGATGTCGGCGCGATGGAAAAGCCGGTCGAAGAGGTGCTGCCCGAGGCCGAGATCGCGGCGCCGGGCGATGCGCAGCAGCATTTCGAGCTTTTGACCGCGCCGCGCGGCGCGCCCGACGATCTCGCCAAGCTGCAGGGCATTGGCCCGCAGATCATCAAGAAGCTCAACGATGCCGGCATCTTCCATTATTGGCAGTTCTCCGCGATGACGCCCGAGGATGTCACGACCATCGACCGCGATCTCAAGCTCGGCGGCCGCATCGAGCGCGACGGCTGGGTTGCCCAGGCCCGCACATTGATCGGCGGCTAACGCATTATTTCGAGCGTGGCCGGGATCTCCAGCCATCTCCTCAAACGATAAGGAACATGCGCGATGGCGAACGTCACGGCCGCAATGGTGAAGGATCTTCGCGAGAAGACCGGCGCAGGCATGATGGATTGCAAGACGGCGCTCTCTGAGTCCAACGGCGATATCGAAGCCGCGATCGACTGGCTGCGTAAGAAGGGCTTGTCGAAAGCGGCGAAGAAGTCCGGCCGCGTTGCGGCGGAAGGCCTGATCGCGATTGCGGTCTCGGGCCGCGACGGCGTTGCGATCGAGGTCAATTCGGAAACCGACTTCGTTGCCCGCAACGAGGACTTCCAGACGCTGACCCGCAAGATCGCGCAGGTCGCGCTCGAGACAGGCATTGCCGACGTCGAGGCGTTGAAGGCTGCGGCCTATCCGGGCGGTGGCACGGTGGCCGATGCGCTGGCCAATGCGATCGCGACGATCGGCGAGAACATGAATCTGCGCCGCATCGCTCTGGTGCATGTCGATGATGGCGTCATTGGCTCCTATGTACACAATGCGATCGCCGATGGCCTCGGCAAGATCGGTGTGCTCGTCGCGCTCGAATCGAAGGGCGCCACCGATGCGCTGGCGCCGCTCGCCAAGCAGATCGCGCTGCATGTCGCGGCGGCGAGCCCGGCATCGCTCGATGCGACCGGCCTCGATCCGAATGTTCTTGAGCGCGAAAAGGCAGTCCTCGCCGAGAAGAACGCCGGCAAGCCGGCGAATGTCTTGGAGAAGATCATCGATTCCGGCCTCAAGACTTACTACAAGGAAGTCTGCCTCATCGATCAGCCGTCGATCCACGCCGAGCATTCCAACAAAGCGATCGGCCAGGTCGTGAAGGATAGCGAGAAGGCTGCCGGCTCGCCCGTGGTGCTCAAGGGCTTCGTGCGCTATGCGCTCGGCGAAGGCATCGAAAAGCCGGTCGAGCCGGACTTCGCTGCCGAAGTCGCCGCCGCCGCTGGTCAAGTTGCGCACTGATCTTCTAGATCATCGAAAATGATCGGCTCACCCCCATAAAGCGGGGGTGGGCGGATCGACTTCTGCGCCCCTATAACAAAGTCCGTCGGCGCGATCTTTCGCGAGCAGCAGCGGCCCGTCGAGATCGACGAAACGCGCCCGCGATGCGAGCAGCAACGCCGGCGCCATGGCGAGCGACGAGCCGACCATGCAGCCGATCATCACCGCAAAGCCCAGCGCTTCCGCCGCGTTCAACAGCGCCAGCGCCTCGGTCAGGCCGCCGGCCTTGTCGAGCTTGATGTTGAGCGCATCGTAACGGTGCCGCAGTCCCGCGAGACTCTTCCGATCATGCAGGCTTTCATCGGCACAGATCGGCACGAGATGCGGGATCTCGGCAAGCGCCGCATCGGCACCCGCCGGCAGCGGCTGTTCGACAAGCGCGATGCCATATTTGGCGCAGGCTTCGAGATTGGCGCGCAGGGTGTCCGCGCGCCAGGCCTCGTTTGCATCGACGATCAATGTGGCCCCCGGCACGGCGGCGCGCACCGCCGCCAGCCGTTCGATGTCGCCGTCACCCCCGAGCTTCAATTTGAGCAGCGGATAGGATTTGGCGGCCGCGGCCGCGGCTGCCATCGCCTCCGGCGTGCCGAGCGAGATCGTATAGGCGGTGGTGACGGGTGCCGGAGGGGACAGGCCGGCGAGCGTATAGGCGGGGCGTTTCTGCAGCTTCGCGTCGAGATCCCAGAGCGCGCAATCGAGCGCATTGCGGGCCGCGCCTGGTGCTAGAATTTCTTGCAATTGCGCCCGATCGGCGCCGGATTCGAGCGCCGTGCGTGTGCTTTCGATCTGCGCGAGGACGCTGTCGATGCTTTCGCCATAGCGGGCATAGGGCACGCACTCGCCGCGTCCGCTGACATTGCCTTCGGTGAGCGTCGCGACAACGACGACGGCCTCGGTCTTGGCGCCGCGCGAGATGACGAAGGCGGCAGCGAGCGGAAAACGCTCGACCGCGACGCTGAGCTGCCGCATCGACGGGCTCATGCGGCTAAACCTTCAGGCCGCGAGATCAATCGGTCGATGGCGGGCCGCCACGCCGGTGATGATGGTGCTGCTGGGACGAATCGCTTGACGCCGGCGTCGGACGGATCTTGCCGGACGCTTCGGGCAACGGTTTGTGCTTGCCGTTGGCGCCGAGATCGAAGCCGACCTTGATCGTATAGTCGTGTTGCGCATTGCGATGCGTATAAGGCACTGTGAAGGGATCGGTGACGAGCGAGAACACGCCCTCGGATTGGCCGGCCGGAACGCTGACGGCGACCTGATAGAGCTTGCTTGAAACCGGCTCCTGATCGCTTTCCCGGATCACCGCGACGCGCACGGGCGCGGTGAAGTTGCCGGCGGCGCCGACCGGGCCGAGCAGCAGCTTGCCGGCGACGCCGACATTGAGGCTCAGGTCGCTTCCCCTGATCTGACAGTCGCGAGCGATGTCGGTGACCGAAAACTGATGCTTGAGATTGGTATTGGTCTCGTCGCCCGGGCCGTAAACGCGATATTCCGCGGTTCCGTCGAGAATGACGATGTCGGGGCAGACGACCGGATCGGCGGGCCCCGGCTGCGCTCCCATCTTCTTGAATTGCACCATGGCCATGAGATTGCTCATCTTGGTCTGGTTGGAATCCTGGACGTCGAAGCTGCCGGGCGGCGTACCGCAGGCTGCAAGGCTCAGCGCAGCACCGAACACGGCCGGCCATAAGGCGCGAGAGGAAGGTATCTGCCGCTTCATCACTCTGATCCTAATCCCATTCAAGGCAGGGAAGCTTCTGGAGAGCTTTGCCACAACTTTGGCTTTGCTGGGGAATTCTGCCGGGAGACGGCAAAATTGGCAATCATCTCTGACAATTATTCGCGGAAGAGCGCTTAGGGCAGGGCGTCGAAACCCTCGGCGAAGCCATTGAGCGCGAGCGGAATGCCAATTCCCTCTTCCGGCGTCTGGAAGATGATGAAGGTGGCATTGTGGCCGTTTTTAAGCGAAGCGATGAGCTTATCTTCCATCACCACTTCGGCGACGCAGCCGGTCGGCAGACAGCGAACGAAACCGGCGCGGCCGACATCATTGTTATCGATCTTCAGGCCCAGGCCCGACGGCAGGAGCACGCCGAGCGGTGCGATCACCCGCAACAGCCGGTTTTTCCCGTCCGCGGTCTTCAAGACGATGACGACGAGATTGACGTTCGGCCGATCCTCGGCGGTGACGCTTTGCAGCAAAGCGCATTGCTCGTGCTGCGCGCCCGGCGGCGTCTCGCAACGCAATTCCCAATCGCCATGTTTGGATTTGACGACGCCTTGGGCTTGCCCGACCGTGACGCCGCTGCACAGAAACAGTGCCGCCAAAGCGACCACAATGAAACGATGCTGCATAGCAATGAGCTTTTCAACAATGGGTTTTTGTTGGGGGTAATCGTCCCATCGCGTTTGCTGCGATCGCGCTTTCAGCAGCCGCGTCATGCTCTCTCCCTGGCAACCGCGCGGCGCCTTTTGTCGCCACGCTTGCCGTCGTTAGCTTGCCAAAGCGAGACGATTATGACGCAAACTCATCGAGATCATGGCGAAAGTCACGACGAATCATCCACCTATTGAGGGTGGGTAGCAAATGCATCTATCCTGTCAAGCATCTCGACGATCGTCTTCCATCCTCTGTCTGTGCATTTGCCGAAGCGCCGACGAATGCCGCCTTTGATCGCGCTGCGTTGCGAAATGCACGGGCTTGCGCAACAGTCGCGCCTTTATGCCGCAAGCGTCTTAGAATGCAGACTTGTTGCACGACAAGACGCTTTGTGATTGGAACGAGTTTGTGCCAAAAGTGCGCCCAGCGTTTGACGCACCCAGCAAATGTAGAAATTCACGTCATTTAAGAAGAGGTACGGGGCGGTGGCGGGGGAAACGACGAAATCGATGCTGAGATCGATGACAACGGCTTTTGTCGGCGCTTCGGACACGGCCAGCTCTTTGCTGAAGTCGTCCACGACGCTTGCGCTAAGCGTTTGCGGCCTCTCTTTTGCGGCGGCGATGCCGGCTTTCGCGGCCGCGGGCCATGCCGACTCAGGCGAAATCGGTCTGCAGACGCCGGTCACGCCGATCGCGCATGAAATCAACTTCTTCTACAACGACATTCTGACGCCGATCATCATCTTCATCAGCCTCTTCGTTCTGGCGCTGCTGATCTATGTTATGTTCAAGTTCAACGCGAAGGCCAATCCGACGCCGTCGCAGTTGACGCATCACACCGGCCTCGAGCTTGCTTGGACGATCCTTCCGGTGATGGTCCTCGTCGTCATCGCCGTGCCGTCCTTCCGGCTTCTCAATCATCAGCTGATCCTGCCGAAGGCCGATATCACCGTGAAGGTGACGGGCCATCAGTGGTACTGGACCTATGAATATCCGAAGGACCAGGGCGGTGGCTTCAACTTCGACTCTTATATGAAAGCCAATGAAGACCTGAAGCCGGGCGATCTGCGCCAGCTCTCTGTCGACAATGAAGCCGTCGTTCCGGTCGGCAAGACTGTCGTCGTCCAGGTCGCGTCGTCCGACGTCATTCACTCCTTCACTGTCCCGTCTTTCGGTATTCGTATCGACGCTGTGCCGGGCCGCTTGAACGAGACCTGGTTCAAGGCTGAACGCGAGGGTGTCTATTACGGCCAGTGCTCGAAGCTCTGCGGCCAGAATCACGCCTATATGCCGATCGCCTTCCGCGTCGTGAGCGAGCAGGCTTATGCGGCTTGGTTGGCCGATGCGAAGAAGAAGTTCGCGGCAGTGCCGGCGCCGAACCATTATGCCGAAAACACCGAGAGTGGATCGGCCCACTGAACGAACGAGAATTGCGGGAGCCTTTCCTTGCGCATGATGGCGGCGGGCCATCTCGCAGGGACAGGTATTTCATAACGGAATGCGGCCCGTCGCTGGCGGTTAAGGCTGCAGAGGATAGATCGAGGGAACCGAGATGGAGACCAACGCGACTGCCCATCACGAAGCGCATGGACACCCGACCGGATGGCGGCGCTTCATGTTCTCCACCAATCACAAGGACATCGGCACGCTCTACATCATCTTCGCGCTCTGCGCGGGCGTGATCGGCGGCGCCCTGTCGATTGCGATGCGCATGGAGCTGCAGGAGCCGGGCTTGCAGATCTTCCCCTTCCTCGCGAAGATTTTGAGCGGCGCCGCACCGGGCACCGAGGTCGACGCGGCGAAGAACCTCTACAACGTCTTCATCACCGCGCACGGCCTCATCATGATCTTCTTCATGGTCATGCCGGCGCTCATCGGCGGCTTCGGCAATTGGTTCGTCCCGCTGATGATCGGCGCGCCCGACATGGCGTTCCCGCGGATGAACAACATCTCCTTCTGGCTGCTGCCGGCCTCCTTCGCGCTGCTGCTCATCTCGATGTTCGTCGATGGCGCGCCGGGCATGAAGGGCTTCGCCGGCGGCTGGGTCATGTATCCGCCGTTCTCGTCACTCGTCGGCACGCCTGGTCCGTCGATGGATTTCGCGATCCTGTCGATCCATCTCGCCGGTGCGTCGTCGATCCTTGGCGCGATCAACTTCATCACAACGATCTTCAACATGCGCGCGCCGGGCATGACGCTGCACCGCATGCCGCTGTTCGTGTGGTCGATGCTGGTGACCGCCTTCCTGCTGCTGCTGGCCATGCCGGTGCTGGCCGGGGCGCTCACCATGCTGCTGACCGACCGCAATTTCG
>JBKQRA010000057.1:0-28437 GCA_052144065.1 Methylovirgula sp.
CCTGGCATGAGCGAAGCGTTCACCTGGCATGAGCGAAGCGTTCACCTGGCATGAGCGAAGCGTTCACCTGGCATGAGCGAAGCGTTCACCTGGCATGAGCGAAGCGTTCACCTTGGATGAGGAAAGCCGTCGCCCTGCCCTCGGGCGCTTGCTAAAGAGACGCGGATATCCCACAGCTCGCCCATCGCCGGCCCGCCGGCTCCGCCCGATCGAGGACCCAGTGGCCGCCGACGACAACGCCGCCAAGCTCCGCCCGCTCTGCGCCGCCCTCGCGGCGCATCTGCAGACGGCCGGCTATACGCCATGCGAGCCGCCGATCCTGCAAGACGCCGCCATCTTCTTCGATTCCGGCGAGGATATGCGCAGCCGGCTTTACCTGACGAGCGATCAATCCGGCGCCGATTATTGTCTGCGGCCGGAATATACGATCCCCGTCTGCCGGCACTATCTCGCCTCGCCCGCGGCCGGCGCGCCCGCCGCTTTCTCCTATTGCGGCCCGGTGTTCCGGTTTCGCGCCGACGGGCCGAGCGAATTCCTGCAGGCTGGCCTCGAAAATTTCGGCCGCAGCGACCGCGAGGCGGCGGATGCAGAAATTTTGGGCTTGGCGCTCGATACGGTCGCAGCCGTCAGCGAGGCGAAGCTCGCCTTACGGATCGGCGACGCCGGGCTCTTTCGCGCTTTGCTCGAAGCGCTCGACCTCTCGCCGCAATGGCGGCGGCGGATCATCCGCGCCTATGCGCAAGACCATACGCATGAGAAGACGCTCGAGATGATCTTTGCCACCGGCACGAATCGCTCGTCACATGACCACACCGGCGTCCTCGCCGCCCTCGAAGGCGTCGACCGGCAAGGCGCGCGGGCGCTCGTCGAGGATCTCCTCGCCATCGCCGGCATCTCGACCGTCGGCGGCCGCACCGTCGGCGAAATCGCCGAGCGCTTCCTCGAACAGGCCTCGCTGAAATCAAGCCAGGGCTGCCCGCGGTCGACGCGCAAGCTGATCGAGGATTTTCTCGCCATCGAAGCGGACCCCGACCATGCCTTGACCGAGATAAGAGCACTGACGAAGGCCGCCGGCATCGATCTCTCGACCGTGCTCGACCGCTTCGACGCGCGCCTCGGCTTCATGGCCGCACGCGGCCTCGACGTCGGCAGTTTCACCTTCGCGACGCGCTTCGTGCGCAATCTCGATTATTACACCGGCTTCGTCTTCGAGGCGCATGATCAGAGCGCACCGCATGAAAAGCCGATCGTCGGCGGCGGCCGCTATGACGGGCTGCTGCAATCGCTCGGCGCTAGGCAAGAAATTCCGGCGGTCGGCGCGGCGATCTTCGTCGAGCGGCTGAAGCCCCGCGCCGACATGAGCGGAGCCTGCGCGATATGACAGCGCCTCTCGTCATCGCGGTTCCCTCCAAAGGCCGCTTGCAGGAAAACACCGCCGCCTTCTTCGCACGGGCCGGTCTGAGCCTGGTGCAAGGCCGCGGCGCGCGCGATTATCGCGGCCGCATCGCCGAGCTCGACAATGTCGAGATCGCCTTCGTTTCCGCCGCCGAGATCGTCGGGCTTCTCGCGTCCGGCAACGCCCATATGGGCGTGACCGGCGAAGATCTGCTGCGGGAAAGTCTCGTCGATGCCGACAGCAAGGTGGAGCTTTTGGCGCCGCTCGGCTTCGGCCATGCCAATGTCGTCGTCGCGGTGCCGCAAGCCTGGATCGACGTGCGCTCCATGGCCGATCTCGAAGATGTGGCCGGCGCCTTCCGCGCCCGGCGCGGCACGCGCATGCGGGTCGCGACCAAATATATGAATCTGACGCGGCAGTTCTTTGCCGCGAGACATGTCACGGATTATCGGATCGTCGAGAGCCTCGGCGCGACCGAAGGCGCTCCCGCGGCAGGCGCGGCCGAGCTCATCGTTGACATCACGACGACGGGCGCGACGCTTGCCGCCAATGGGCTGAAAGTTTTGGACGACGGGGTGATCCTGCGCTCTGAGGCCAATCTCGTCGCATCGCTTGCGGCCGATTGGGATGCGCAAGCGCGCGAGACCGCGCGCGGTCTTCTTTCGCGCATCGCCGCGGAAGAGACAGCCCGGACGACGCGCGAAGTCACCGCCGCTCTGCCGCAGATCGCGCCCGATGGCCTCGTCAAGGCTGAAGCCACGTTCTCAGCGAAACTGCGCCGGCAGGCGGAGGGCGTCATCGCGCTGAGCTGCCCGACCGGCAAGGTCGCGGCGCTGGCCGATTGGCTGATCGCTCAGGGCGCGCAGGACGTGACGGTCACGGCGCTCGACTATGTGTTCTCCGCCACCAATCCGCTTTACGAAAAGCTCGTCGCGCGGCTCTGATTATTGAGTGGGCACGTGTTCTAGCCGAAAAAGTCGTGCAACTTTTTCGGAACATGCTTCAGCCTATTCCGCGGCTTTCGCCGGCTCATGCGGCGTAAAGGCTCCAGGCCCCGCCGGATGCATCTCAAGCCGGCGCTTGTGGAACTGCTGCAGCGTGCCGCGATGGCCGATCGAGATGATCGCTGTTTGTGGCAGCTGCTCGTCGAGCGCCTGATAGATCTTCGCTTCCATCGGCTCGTCGAGCGCGGTCGTCGCTTCGTCGAGGAACAGCCAATCGGGCTTGGCGAGAAGCGCTCTTGCGATCGCCAGGCGCTGCTGCTCGCCGCCTGACAGACGTTGCGACCACATATCTTCCTTGTCGAGATGTTCGATGAGATGCGGCAGCAACGCCGCCTCGAGCGCGCTCTTCAAAGCCGCATCATCGAAATGATCGGCCGCGGCCGGATAGGTGAGCGCGGCGCGCAGAGTGCCGATCGGAATATAGGGCTTTTGCGGCAGGAGCATCACGCGCGACCCTTCGGGCAGCTCGATCTGGCCCTTGCCAAAGGGCCAGATGCCCGAGACGACACGGAACAGGGTCGATTTGCCGGAGCCGGACGGGCCGGTCAAAAGCAGACGCTCGTCGCCGGAAAGCAGCAGATTGACCTCTTTGACGATCTCCTGCCCGTTCGGCAGATGCGCGGCGACGCCGCCAAGGCTCATCTCGCTCGAGATCGTGCTGCTCGTCTGCGCCGGCCCCGTGTCGCCGCCGAGCGTCTGCGCCCGTTCGATCGCCGCATCGAAAGATGTCAAACGATCGAGCACCGAGCGGAAATCGGCGAGATAAACGTAATAGTTCACGAAGAAGGTCAGCGCATCATTGACCTGGCCGAAGGCATTCGCCGTCTGCGTCATGATGCCGAGCTCGATCTTGCCAGCGAAATAGAACGGCGCCGAGACGACATAGGGAATGACTTGGGAGAGCTGGGTGAAGGACCGGGTAAAGGCGAGCAGCGGCTTGCGGCAGGCGATGATCTCGAAATAATTCTTGATGATCGCCGAAAAACGGTGCGTGAGCCCGGCTTTTTCCGTCGGCTCTCCGCGCAGAAGTGCGACCTGCTCGCCATATTCGCGCAGCCGCGCGAGCGAGAAGCGGTAGTCGGCTTCATAGCGCTGCCGTTCGAAGGACAAGCGCACGAGCGGGCGGCCGATCCAATGGGTGATCAGCGTGCCAAGCCCGGCATAGATCAGCGCAACCCAGAAGAGGAAGCCCGGCATAGCGATCGTCGTATAGGGCAGCGTGAAATTGGCCGAGAGGCCCCAGAGGATGATCGCGAAGGAGACGAGCGACGTCAGCTGCGAGATGAGCAGAATCGTGAATGTGTAGATGCCGTAGGACGAGCCGCTCTGCCCGCCGTCGATAAAGCGGTAGATGTCTTCCGAGATACGCTGGTCAGGATTGTCCGCGGCATAGCCGACCAGCGACATGCGGTAATGGGTATGGTTATCGAGCCACCGATCGACATAATAATTGGTCAGCCATTCGCGCCAGCGGATGACGAGGGTCGATTGGACCACGAATTCGGTCACGATCGCGACGGTGTAGAAGAAGGCCCAGACGAGAAAAACCGAAAACAGCTGATACCAGAAGGCCTTTTGATCGTGTTTCTGGATCGCGTTGAACCAGTCGCGCGAGAAGAAATTGAGCCGGACGAGCATACCGACTTCGGCTTGGTTCAAGACGACGAGAAAGACCACCATCCAGGTCGCGATCCGCCGTTCCAGCGCGCGAAAGGCCGGGAAGGGCCAGATCCGCGCTGTGCGCTCATTGGTGGCGTTGAAATAGCGGTCGGCGATCTTCGTCATCGACCGGACGACCGGAACGAAGGAGACGGCGTAAACGAGGATCGAGAACATCGCGACAGTGAGCGCCAAGCTCGAAGGCAGCTGATATTCGGCAAGCTTCGGCGGCCACCAGTTCAGGGCCGCGATGAGATAGGCGCTGCCGAAGGCTACGAGCTCGGTCGTGAAGATCGCCACGAAAATCTTGAGAAAGCTCGAGATCGCCGCGCTGCGAAAGGTCGTGAAGGCGCAAGCAAGCGCGCCTGCGGCAAGAACACCCGTGATGACATCGCCGGTAAGCTTGGCGACCACAGCTGCGGCAAGCGCGAAGAGCGCGGCGGCGACGGCAAGAATCTTCATGGATGCGGTTCGTCTCGATCTGATGACAGGATGATTGCGATACTGACGCGCTCGGAAGTAATCGCTCCGAAGCGATCAAGATCCATGCAAGCGACCGTCGCCGAACCCATGCGCGAGACTGACGAACGACCCGCGCCCAGGGCTCGTCAGTCTACCGCATCGACGAAAAAGGCTGCGCGGACTCTCAATAGCAGCAAAACGAAAATGTGCCGCATTAAAGGCAGTTCATACTCGGGGACTATTAATTGGGAGCCGGACCTTTATGGGGCAATCTTCAGCGCTGCCTTAACACAGGCCTTGACCCACGGGCTTTGGCTCTGGCGCTTGCCTATTCGACCGTCTCGGGCTCGGCATCGGCGGTCCGGCCGTTGACGGAGGCAATGAGCACGGGCGAGGGCTTAAAGGTCAGGACCCGGCGCGGCTTGATCGGCACTTCGATCCCAGTGCGCGGGTTCCGTCCGATCCGCTCACGCTTGGAGCGGACGGTGAATAGGCCGAAAGAGCGCAGCTTGACCGTCTCGCCGCGCACCAGCGCGTCGGAGATCTCTTCCAGTGCCATTTCGAAGATGTCGCGCGCCTGCGCCCGCGATAAGGTTCGGCAGGAATCGTAGATCGCATCCAACAGATCTGCCCGGGTCGCGGTTTTCCCGCTCTTCTCCTTCAGCGACTCTGGGTGCTGCACTGTCTCTCTCCGACGCTCACTCCCGGCCCAAGCGCGCACACCGAAGAGGCGACGCAGGTAAAGCTGCTTGGTCCCCGATCACGCCTAATTCTTATTTTTTTAGGCCCTCACCGATTTTGCCACAATCGTAAAATTACGGCCAAGTTGCAAGCCGTTCCGCCGCAAATGCTTGAGTTAAAATGAAAGAAGCCCCGGAAAACCGGGGCTTCGATTGCTTGTTTCCGGGTCGGTGGGATCAGAAATCCATGCCGCCCATGCCGCCCATGCCGCCGCCGCCCGGCATCGCGGGCGCATCCTTCTTCGGCAGCTCGGTGATGATCGCCTCGGTGGTCACGACGAGACCGGCGATCGAGGCAGCGTCCTCGAGCGCGGTGCGCACGACCTTGGTCGGGTCGATGATGCCGGCCTTGACGAGGTCGCCATACTGACCCGTCTGCGCGTCATAGCCATAGGAATAGGAGGGATTATCCAGCAGCTTGCCGACGACAACGGCGCCGTCGCCGCCGGAATTGTCGACGATCTGCTTGGCCGGCACCTGGATCGCCTTGCGGACGATTTCCACGCCAGCCTTTTGATCGGGGTTCGCTACGACAACCGCGTCGAGCGCGGCGATCGCCCGCAGCAGAGCCACGCCGCCGCCGGGGGACACGCCTTCCTCGACGGCAGCGCGGGTCGCGTTCAGCGCGTCGTCGACGCGGTCCTTCTTTTCCTTCACCTCGACCTCGGTCGCGCCGCCGACGCGGATCACCGCGACGCCGCCCGCGAGCTTGGCCAGGCGCTCCTGCGCCTTTTCACGATCGTAATCGGAGGTCGTCTCGGCGATCAGATTCTTGATCTGAGCGATACGAGCCTCGATCTCGGCCTTGGAACCGGCGCCGTCGATGATCGTCGTCGTCTCCTTGTCGATGCGGATGCGCTTGGCGCGGCCGAGCATCGGCAGGGTGACGTTTTCGAGCTTGATGCCGAGATCTTCGGAGATGATCTGGCCGGCGGTCAGGATTGCGATGTCTTCGAGCATGGCCTTGCGGCGATCGCCGAAGCCCGGCGCCTTGACAGCCGCGACCTTCAGGCCGCCGCGGAGCTTGTTGACGACGAGCGTGGCGAGCGCCTCGCCTTCGACGTCCTCAGCGACGATGACCAGCGGCTTGCCGGTCTGCACGACGGCTTCGAGAACCGGCAGCAGCGCCTGCAGCGAGGAGAGCTTCTTCTCGTGGACGAGGATGAAGGGGTCTTCGAGTTCGGCGACCATCTTCTCGGCATTGGTGATGAAATAGGGCGAGAGATAGCCGCGGTCGAACTGCATGCCCTCGACGACGTCGAGCTCGGTCTCGAGGCTCTTCGCCTCTTCCACCGTGATCACGCCCTCATTGCCGACCTTCTGCATCGCGGTCGAGATGATCTCGCCGACCGTGCGGTCGCCATTCGCCGAGATCGTGCCGACCTGGGCGATCTCGTCGTTCGAGGTGACCTTCTTCGAATTGGCCTTGAGATCGGCGATCACCGCATCAACGGCGAGATCGATGCCGCGCTTCAGATCCATTGGATTGAGGCCGGCGGCAACCGCCTTGGTGCCTTCCTTGACGATCGAAGCGGCGAGAATGGTCGCCGTGGTGGTGCCGTCGCCGGCCACATCATTCTGCTTGGAGGCGACTTCGCGTACGAGCTGGGCGCCCAGATTCTCGAACTTATCGGCAAGTTCGATTTCCTTGGCGACGGTCACGCCGTCCTTAGTGATGCGCGGCGCGCCGAAGGACTTCTCGATGACGACATTACGGCCTTTGGGGCCAAGAGTGACCTTCACCGCATTGGCGAGGATTTCGACGCCGCGCAACAGACGGTCGCGGGCATCGGAGGAGAAACGTAGGTCTTTGGCTGCCATGTCCTGAAACTCCTGAGGGGGAGGACGTGATTAGGGGATCGGAAGTGCGCGGTTCAGCCGACGATGCCGAGGATGTCGCTCTCCTTCATGATGAGGAGATCCTGGCCGTCGATCTTGACCTCGGTGCCCGACCATTTGCCGAACAGCACCCGGTCGCCCGCCTTGACGTCGAGCGGGTTGAGCTTGCCGGACTCGTCGCGAGCGCCGGGTCCGACCGCAACGATCTCCCCTTCCTGCGGCTTTTCCTTCGCCGTGTCGGGGATGATGATGCCGCCCTTCGTCTTCTCTTCGCCTTCGAGGCGCTTGACGACGACGCGGTCATGCAGGGGACGGAAGTTGACACCCATGTGGCTTGCTTTCCTTGACGGCTCGCAAGAAGCCGCTCTCGCCATCGCGAAAGCGCTCCCGCTTGGTTTGCGGATTGGCGGAAACCTTGTTAGCACTCTAAGATCAAGAGTGCTAACACGCGGCGGATATAGCCGGCCGGTCGCAGGCTGTCAAGATTCACGGCACCGCGTTTTCGGCCTTCGGTCGCTCGAAAACAGGTCGAAAACGGCCGAAAAGCGCCTCTTGGTTAAAGCGGCGCGTTTTCTGCGAGCTGGACGAAATGGCCTCAGGGCACGGCCACCGCGACGAAGCGGACTTCGCCTTGCGGGCTCGCGACGAGCAAAAGCACGAGCTTCTTGCCATCATTTTTCAGCACCTGCAGCTTTTTAGCGATGTCGGCTGGGGCCTTCACGGGATCCTGGTTAATTTCCTGGATCACTTCGCCCGGCTGAATGTGTTTGTCGGCCGCCGGCGAATTGGGATCGACATCGGTCACCACGACGCCCGAGGTGATGCTAGGCTTGATCTGAAATTTGAGCCGGATCGCATCGTTGAGATCGGCGAAGGCCATGCCGAGCGCCTTTTGCACGGGCGTCGGCTGCACCGGCTTGTCGGGCGTCGCCAAAGCCGACGGAACGACCTCTTTCTTCTCGCCGTCCTCGAGGCGGCCGAGCTTCACCGTCTTTGTCATCTCCTTGCCGAGTCGGACGATGACGACCGCCACCTCTTTGCCGACCTGCTCGGAGGCGACGATCTTGGGCAGATCATGCGCGTCCTTCACGTCGACGCCGTCGAATTTGACGATGACATCACCAGCCTGAATGCCGGCGGCCTTGGCCGGGCCATTGGCATCGGTGCCGGCGACGAGAGCGCCGCGCACTTTGCCGAGGCTCAGGCTTTCGGCGATGGAATCATCGACATTCTGAATACGGACGCCAAGCCAGCCGCGCCGGGTTTCACCGAACTTCTCCAATTGCAGGATGATCGGCATGACGGTCGCCGCCGGCGTCGCAAAGCCGATGCCGATCGAGCCGCCCGACGGCGACAGGATCGCCGTATTGATGCCGATGACATCGCCGTCCATGTTGAACAGCGGGCCACCGGAATTGCCTTTGTTGATCGCGGCATCCGTCTGGAAATAATTGTCGTAGGGGCCGGAATCGATGTTGCGGTTGCGGGCCGAGATGATGCCCGCCGTGACGCTGCCGCCGAGACCGAAAGGATTGCCGACCGCGATGACCCAATCGCCGACGCGGACCTTTTCGCTGTCGCCGAATTTCACCGCCTTCAATGGCTTGTCGGCTTTGACCCGCAGCACCGCGACATCGACCTTCGGATCCTTGCCGATGACCTGCGCTTTGAGCTTGGTGCCGTCGTCGAAGATCACCGTGACGTCGTTGGCGTCGGCGATCACATGATTATTGGTGATGATGATGCCCGACGGATCGATGACGAAGCCGGAGCCCAACGAATTGGTGCGGCGCTCACGCGGATGCGGTACCGGCGCATCGCCGCCGGTGCCATGATGGCGGCGCAGGAATTCCTCGAAGAGATCGTCGAAGGGCGTGCCGTCGCCCGGCGTGCCGGCGGACGCCTGTTTGTCGTCATAGGTCTGCGTCGCCGAAATATTGACGACCGCATCGCTCACTTGCGCGGCGAGATCGGCAAGCGAATCCGGCCCGCGCGCAAAGGCTTGATCGCTGCGAAGGCCGGGCGCCAGCGCCAAGCCAAAGACCAGGGCAAGGGCGGTAAGCTGCCTGCGGGCACGGACGAAAGCGAACATCCCAAAGCGATTCATGAAAGCGTCTCCTGCACGCGGCGTCAGCGGAAATGACCGGGGCCGGGCGGCCATTGTCCCCAAGGATTCAGTCCGATGAATTCAATGGAAAAAGAGTCCAATTGAAAAGAGCCTAACCGATAATTCCGTCTGCCGCCCAGTGGGTCGCATCTATGGTTTCGAAGAATGCTCGACGCAATTAGCATTAAACTTTCAGCTGCGCTGGAAAGTTGCCGGCAAACGCCCCCTGCCCGTCTTCAATGATCGGTGAATTGAGGCGGAAAATCGGCTTCCCTTCCCGGTCCATCTCACATCGAGCCGATCCCGCATGAGGGCAATCCTCGCATGGGGGGCAGGCATTGAGCACGCGCCCTGGGTCAGCGTTCGGCAGACGGCGTGCCGGCGGCGGGTCCTGCAGCGGCCCCGCTCGCCGGCGTGTGCCCGTCGGGCGTCTCGAAAAAGCGGAAGAAGGCCGATTTCGGCGCCAGGATGAAGCGCGTGTCGCCCGTCTTCAGCGCCGTCTCATAGGCTTGCATCGACCGATAGAAGGCGAAGAAATCCGGGTCCTTGCCATAGGCGTCCGCGAAAATGCGGTTGCGTGCGGCGTCGCCCGCGCCCCGCGTCTGATCGGCCTGCTGCTGCGCGTCGGCGAGAAGCACGACGACATCGCGCTCGGCCTTGGCGCGGATTTCCTGCGCCTGCTCGCTGCCTTGCGCCCGATTGGTCGCCGCCTCGCGCGCCCATTCGCTCTGCATGCGGCTGAAGACCTTATCCGAAATCTGCTTCGGCAGATCGGCGCGCCGGATCCGGACATCAATCGCAACGACGCCGAGCTTGCCGGTTTCCTGATTCACCTGATCGCGAATATCGTGCATCAGCTTTTCGCGTTCCGTGCTGACAATCTGCATCAGATCGGCGTCGCCAAGTACCCGCCGCACCGACGAATTCAAGATGAAGCCGAGCTGGATTTCGCCGCGCGCGATGGTGCCGACCGATTGATAGAATTTGAGCGGATCAACGATGCGATAACGCAAGAACGCATCGACCTCGATCCGCGTATTGTCGGACGCGAGAACTTCCTGGTTCGGCATTTCAAGATCGAGATTGCGATTGTCGATCAAGACGACATTTTCGATGAAGGGCTCTTTGAAATGCAGCCCCGGCGTCGTCACAAGGCCGCGGCCCTCGACCGGCTGGCCGAAGCGCAAGACAATCGCCTGCTCCGTCTGATTGACGATAAAGGTCGAAGCGCTGAAGAGCACCAACGCTGCAATCAGCGCGAGGATGAACAAGAAGCCGACGGTCGCTTTCATCGGGCCGCTCCGTCGCTGTCTTTCGGCGTCAATTGTGGCAGCGGCAGATAGGGCACGACGCCCGGCGCATTACCCTGATCGACGAGAACCTTGCTCGTTGCCGCCAGCACATGCTCCATCGTCTCTATATAGATGCGCTGGCGGGTGACCTCCGGCGCCTTCTTATATTCGGCATAGACCTGATCGAACCGCGACGCCTGACCTGTCGCTTGCGCGACCGTCTGCAATCGATAGCCTTCCGCTTCCTGAAGGATCGCCGCGGCCTTGCCGCGCGCCGTCGGCACAATGCTATTGGCATAGGCCTGCGCTTCATTGCGCATGCGATCGGCATCCTGCTGCGCCGCGATCACATCACGAAAGGACCCGATCACCTGTTCCGGCGGCTCGACGGACTGCAATTGCACCTGCAGAATGAGAACGCCGGCCTTATAGCCGTCGAGGATCCGCTGCATCACAGACTGGACCTCCGGCTCGATCGACTTGCGCCCGGCGGTCAGGATGTTCTGGATCTTGCTGCGGCCGATGACTTCGCGCATCGCCGATTCGCCGACCGCCTTTACCGTCTCGCGCTGATCGGCGAGATTGAAAGCATAATATTCGGGATGGGCCGGGTCGATCTGCCAGATCACGACGAATTTGACGTCGGCGATATTTTCATCGCCCGTCAGCATCAGGCTTTCTTCCGGCAGATCGATCTGCGTCTCGGCGCCAGGATTGCGCAGGTCCGGACGGATCACAAAGCCGATGTTGGTGGCGATGCGATTGGTGACCTGCAGCTTCTCGACCGATCCGATCGGAAACGGCAAATTGTAATTGAGGCCGGAGGCCGTCCTGCCCGTATAGCGGCCGAAGATCATGTTGAGGCCGACCTCATTCGGGCCGACCGTATAGAAGCCCGCCAGAAACCACAGGCCGACGCCGACTGCGGCGACGAGAAGCAGCGTGCGGCCGCCGACGCCGCCGCCCGGCAGCCAGTTCTTCAGCCGATCCTGCGCCTGGCGCAGAAAATCTTCGAGCTCATTGCGTGGCGGCGTGGGCTGCTGCTGTCCCCAGGATCCCGAGCCGCCCGGCCGCCACGGACCGCCATTCGGTCCACCGCCCTTGCCGCCGTTTTGACCGCCGTTCTTACCGTCATTGCTCCAGGGCATTCGGTCCTCTTTGCCGCGACTTGGCTGCCACTTGGCCGCGCGGCTGTCTCCAGGCTCGTTCATAGAGCAGTTCCGAAAGAGCCGAAAGCGTAATCGGCAAAGCAGGCGGCTTCGAGACGGTGAATCAGAGCGACGGCTTGACCGCGTCGCGCCGCACATAGTCGACGAAGGCAAACGCCGCGTCATCACCCTTTTGCGGCGGGTGATCCTCGCGTTTGGTTTCTTGCCACTGCGCCCAGTCGACGGCCGGAAAAAAGACATCGCCCTCAGGCGCGGCCTTGACGAATGTCACATACATGCGCGCGGCGCGATCGATCAGAGCGGCGAATAATTCGCTGCCGCCCGCCAGCATGATTTCATCGGCGCCGAGCGCCCTCGCCCGCCCTGCTGCCAAATCGAGTGCCGCATCGATCGACGCCGCGGAATAAACGCCAGTCGGCGGCGTAAAGCCCGTGTCGCGGCTGACGATGATCGTGTCGCGCCCGGGCAAGACGCGACCGATCGAGTCGAAGGTCTTGCGGCCCATCAACAGCGGCTTGCCCATTGTGAGGCTACGAAAGCGCTTGAGATCGCTGGTGAGATGCCACGGCAAGCCATTCGCTTTGCCGATCACGCCGTTTTCCGCGACAGCGACAATCAAAGAGAGTTTCGCCGTCATGATTGACGCGCCCGCGCGGCAAAACCGTCCAAAGCCGCACCGTCGAGCCGGCACATCGTCCAATCACGCATAAGCTGCGCACCAGCTTTCTCATAGAAATCAATCGCCGGGGCGTTCCAGTCGAGCACAACCCATTCGAGTTGGCTGAGCTTTTCGTCGATGCAACGGCGGGCAAGGCCGGCGAGCAAGGCAGACCCGATGCCTTTGCCGCGAAAGCTCTCGCGCACATAAAGGTCTTCCACCCAAATGCCGTGGGGGCCGCGGAAGGTCGAGAAAGTATAAAACCAAAGGACGAAGCCGGCCGGCGCGCCGCCGTATTCGGCAAGCGTGCAGAAAGCGCGCGGCGGCTCGGCGAAAAGCGCTGCGGCGATGATTCCGGCATCGGTCTGGACCTCGTGCGACAGCCGCTCATAGGCAGCAAGCTCCGAGATCAAGGCGAAGATCAGCACGGCATCGCGCGGCTCCGCGGGGCGCAGCAAAATTTTAGTATCGGAAATTTCGGCATCGGCCATGACGGGCAACCTTTATGCTGTCGGCGGCTCTTAAGCTTTATGGGAAAACTTGCAAGAGCCGCCGGTGCATAAGGTCTTCGTCCAAATAAGATCTTCGTCGCGCAGCCTATTGGCTGCGGCGCGAGAAGGAGATGGCGTAAGCGTTGTCGCGCACATCGATCAATGGATCGTCGGACTTTTCTATGCCATCCGTCAGCTGGCCGGGCAGAAACAGGAGTTTCTTCTGCGCTTCGAGGCTGTCGGGCACGGCCTTGTCGATGGTCAGCGTGCCAAGATCGACGACCGGACGATCGACCGGCCAGGGCAGCGTCGCATCTTTGGTCTCGTCGCCAGCGGCCGCGAGTTGGGCCTTAAGCTCAAAGACAATCGGTCCATGCGCGAGGCGTTGCGGCAGCTCATCCATGAGAAAATTAGGTGGTTTTTTCGCCGCGTCGTCATCGCTGATATGCACAAGCTTCTGCGGCACGAGGATGTAGCGGAAAGCCTGTTTCTTGCCGGCCTTGTCGACGAAGACGAAGGCGTCGACGCCATTATATTCTTCGTCGGCGAAACTGTCAGGCGTCGCGAGCGTCGCGAGCGCCGCCGGAACGGTCGGATGCGCTTGAATGAAGAGCTGTAACTTCGTCGGCTTCGGCGCATCCTTCGGGCTCGCGGCGGTTGCCTGCAAGAGAGCAAGAAAATCGGCGCCGTTGCTAACCGGAAAGAATTTCAGCGAATTCAGAACCATGTCGGTGTCGCTGCCATCCGGCAGATGATATTTGATAGAAATCCCGTGCGGTGATGCGTTGGGCGCGCCGTCCGGAATAGTCGGAATGCCGGTCGAATCGGAAAAGCGTACGGTCACGGGGAAGGTGTTGCCGTTGAAGATGATCGCTTTGGACAATTTGGCGGCATCGGGGCTGGGTTTGAAATGGCCTTCGGCGACGACGCCCTTTGCATGATTGGCACGGAAGCCGGGATGCACGCCAAAGACCTTGTTCATCGTGTCGATGATTTGCGCTTCCACGGGCTCCTGCGCAAAGCAGACGCCGGCGGACGCGGACCACATTAATGCAGCAACAAGAGCCATACGCTTCGTGTGCATGATCACCCTCCTCGTTTCGGCAAAGCTCTAGACAACAAGTCCGCTTCGAGCACAGGGCGCAGATTATACCCTTCGATGATGATATACGCATAACGAAAGTCAAAGCGCGATGCGACCGCGCGATCCATCAGACGTCACGCCGATCGTGCGATCAGCCATTGGCAAAGAGGATGTCATCGAGCATGCCCGATTCTTCGGCAGGCAGTATCCCAAGCGCATGTTCTTGCGGCGGCGTGTCGGCGCCAAGGCCGTTCATGGATGCCGCAAATCGCTGATGGACCAAACGTTCTCGCACCATCGAGTAGCGAGCCGAGAGCCGATCCATCATCGCAGCCATCACGTCGGTTTTCGCAACGGCGCGCGATTCGCCATCGGTCAACTGGTCGAGCTCAAGGCGTGCGTGCAGCAATGCATCTGGCGCGTCCTTTTGGCCATCGATTTGCGCCGCGCTGTGCTGCAGGATTTGCCCGACATGTTTGGCGCCGCCAGATAGCGCGATCAGCGCCTCTTTGAGCTTCGATGCACATTGATCGAAGCCATTCATTGCGGTTGCCATTTCGCCTTTGAGGTCGAGGGTCTCGCCGTCCTCGCCAAGGCGCATCACTTCGAAGCGCTCCGCCGCGCTGATGACATTGGCGAGCGCCGGCTTCAATGCATTTGCGTCGGCCGTGGTCTGCTGCGCGTAGATGCGCAGCTCGTCAGCAATGATGCCGAGACCAAGTCCGACGGTCCCGAGCTGTCGCGACTTGAATGCCGCATTCATCCCCACGAGAGTCATATCGAAGACGATCTGATTGACCGAGCTGACCTTCTGCTGCAATTCGCGAACGGTCGTCGCCACGACCGCGGTCGCATGCGTCGCGGCCGAGCCCGCGATCTGGCAGTCATGGATGAGATTGAGGCCGAGAGCGAGCTTGTTCTTCAAGGCATCGAGAAATGATTCCGAGTCGCGCCCCGCCGCGCCATAAACATCACCGCCTTCATGTGCGACGCGCCGGCATTCATCGACGAGCTGCGGCAGCGACATATGGATCTTGGAAACCGTCTCATCATATTCGTTCAAAGCATCGGCGAGCTGCGCCGATTGCAGACGGCAGACGGCGAAGACCACAGCTTTGGATTCGGTTTCCGTCAAAGATTGCGACCAGAAGTTTTGATCTGCATTGTTCGGCGCGGCCTCGAGCCCGCCGCGCAGATGATCGAGCGCAAAGCACATATGTTCGATGCGCTGGCGCGTAATGTCGCTGATTTGAAGCGACATCACTGCCATGCCGATGGCCTCATTGATGCGCTTCGAGCGGACCGCGATCGTGGCCGCTGAGGCCGCTGCCTTACGCTGGCGGCCCTCGACGATCGCCAGAGTGGCGTCGAGTTCGTCGGAGATCGACAAGAGCGTGCCATGATATTTTTGAAAGAACTGTGTCTGAACCTTTCGGACATTGGTGAGCAGGACGACAAGCCTTTTGTGCTCGTTCAAATAGCTGTCGACCGTATCCTGGGCGCGCTGCGCCAGCCGGCCGATTTCGACGGTGAAATTGGCGAAATCATTGCCGCTCTGCTGGACCCGCGCCGCCTCGATCTTGGCGTTTGAGGTCAGAACGCCGATGGTCCGCACACTGCTTTGCAGGCGGGTCAGACGTTCGCCGATCTCGCGATTGAGCGCCAACAGCTCGGTCAGCGCGTCATCTTCGCCGGCGACGGCAGAGCGTATGGACTCTGTCGTCCGCGAG
The DNA here is from genome assembly GCA_052144065.1 of Methylovirgula sp. Lineage (GTDB taxonomy): Bacteria > Pseudomonadota > Alphaproteobacteria > Rhizobiales > Beijerinckiaceae > Methylovirgula. Next base: position 15,632 of record JBKQRA010000057.1, read on the forward strand.
ATGGTGGAGATACGTTCCGTCGCCTGACGCAACGCGTCATTCTCGAGTAGCGCCGGCAAGGCCTCGAAAGCCTCGGTGATGCGCCTGATTTCTGCAATGGCACCGCCTAAACTTTGGCCAATCGCAAGGAAAGTCCGCTCGCGTTCGTTGAACAATCCATCCAAGCGCGCGGATGTGGTCTGCAGCCGGTTGGCCAGAGTGGACAAGTTCATGGGTCAGCGGCCTTCGCATCCGCCCAACTTTGCGACGAGGCTGGATCTTCAACGACGCGGACGCGGATCTTGTTGGGCATGGCGGCTCCGCAATCTAAGTGCGCATGAAGACCGTGGGCGCGACTTGCCGCAACAGGCTCTGCTTGCCGCCCGCCATCGATTCGGAATGACCGAGAAAAAGATAGCCGCCGGGCTTCAAATGGCGCGAAAGCTTCGCAACGACGCTTTCTTGCGTCTTGGTGGCGAAATAGATCAAAATGTTTCGGCAGAAAATCACATCCATATCGGCGTCGACCGGATAATCTGTATCCATCAGATTGAGGCGTTCGAACCGGACGTGGCGGCGCAGCTCCGGCACGATCCGCCCTTCCTGCCTTCCCGGATCCCTGGCCTGCATGACGAAGCGGTGGCGCATGTCGGGCGGCACGGGCGCGAACATGTCGCTTGGATAGATCGCCAGGCGCGCCTGATCGAGAACCGTCGTGCAGATATCGGTTCCAAAAACCGAAAATTGGAATCGGTAGTCATCCGCCATATGCGCGAGCAGCATGGCAAGTGAATAGGCCTCTGCCCCCGTTGACGCAGCTGCGCTCCAAAATTTCAAGCGTCTCGATGCGGCCTTTGAATTTCCGCCCAGGATCTGCGGAATGAGGTCCTGCATCAGCAGCGTGAAATGTTCCGGCTCGCGGAAAAAGTCGGTTTTGTTCGTCGTGACGCAATCGACGAGATGAATGAACTCGCTCTGCAGACCGCCATGATTGAAGACGAAATCCGCGTAATCGTCGAGATTGGCATGGCCGAGCACACGCACGCGCTTGCGCAGGCGGCCTTCGACCATGATCCGTTTGCTCGCCGGCAGCTTGATGCCGATTTGCGACTCGATCACCTGTGCCAGCTGACGGAAATGATGCATGCTCAAGGAGTCGAGCGCGGAAAAAGCCGGCCCGTCCTCGGCCTCATCGCCGACGCGAGCGCGGGGCGACCTGCGCTGCGATACCTCGGACAAATTCGTCGCTAGGGGCGCAGAATTCGCACGCTGCCTCTTCTTGGGCTGAGCCATGACCTCGCCTGCTTTCAATCGACAGTTTCAGTCGGCGCAGTCGCGATCAATACGTTGTCGTCATCCGCGAGGAGATTGGGCAGATCGAGGACGACGACGAAGGTCTTTCCGCGGCGGCCGATACCGGAGATGCATTCGCGCCGCCAGCGCGCGCCGAAATTCGGCGCAGGCTCAAGTACGCCGCCATCGAGCTCGGTGACCTCGAAGACGCAATCGACGCGCAGGCCGATCACCGCGCGCCCGGCGACGAGATCGAGTTCCAGAACGATGATGCGCGTTGCCGGCGTCGTTTCGGCGGCCGGCAGGCCGAGTTTCAGACGCAGATCGAGAACGGGAACGCCCTCGCCACGAACGTCGATCATGCCGAGGACATAATCGGGTACCCGCGGCAGGCGGGAGATCTCGCATGCATCCAAAATCTCGCGAACCAGGGCGATGCGGAGCCCGAAGACTTCGCGGTCGACGCCCAGAGTGACGAATTGCGCTGTTACGGCGGCCATGTCTGATCCCTCAACAATCCGACACTCTCGTCGGTGGACCCGCGTGCGAGCCTCGCGCCCGCACTCTGTCCGTCAGCTGCGGCGAAATTCCGCATCGGTTGAATCCTCGCCCGACGACAAATCCAGCGCGAAGCCAGTGGTCCCGTTCGCCTTGGCTTTTTGCTTCAGCGACGATTTCGGCCGGGGCGCCGCAATCTGCTGCTTGCCAGCCGCGGCCTTTGCGGGCTTGGGGCGCGCTGCGAGCTCCTGGACAGCAGAGGCGGCCTGGGCGCGCAGCTGCATCACCGGCGGATGCGACTGATGCGGCTGCGACTGAGGCGCAGCGACCGCGTGTTGCGTGCTTTCGTCGACGCGGAAATAGGCAATCGTGTCTTGCAGGAGCTCCGCCTGGCTCGACAGCTCTTCCGAGGTGCTGGACACTTGTTCGGAGGCGCTGGCATTCTGCTGCGTGACTTGATCGAGCTGCTGGATCGCCTGGTTGATCTGCGCCGTGCCGACATCCTGCTCGCGGCAGGCGGCAGTGATTTCTTCGACGAGTTCCGCCGTGCGCTTGATATCGGGCACAAGCTTGCCGAGCATTTCGCCGGCCTCTTGCGCCACCTTCACCGTGTCCGCCGACAAGACGCTGATCTCGGCAGCCGCCGTCTGGCTGCGCTCGGCGAGCTTGCGTACCTCCGAAGCGACGACCGCGAAGCCGCGGCCATGCTCGCCGGCACGCGCCGCTTCGACCGCCGCGTTCAAAGCGAGGAGGTCCGTCTGGCGGGCGATTTCCTGAACGATGGTGATCTTCTGCGCGATAGTCTGCATCGCATCGACCGCCTTGGAGACAGCGGCGCCGCTGGCTTCCGCATCCTGCGCCGAACGCCGCGCGATCTTTTCGGTCTGGTTCGCATTATCGGCATTCTGCTTGATGTTGGCCGTCATCTCCTCCATCGAGGCAGAGGCTTCTTCTGAAGCAGACGCCTGCTCTGTCGCACCTTGCGAGAGCTGCTCGGCGGACGCCGACAGCTCCTGGCTGCCAGCCGCCACATGGCGCGCCGCGGTCGTCGCCTTGGTGACGACATCGCGCAGATTGGCGAGCATGTTCTTCAGCGCAAGGCCCATCGTATCCTTGTCCGACAAGGGCCGCGCCTCGACCATGAGGTCGCCGTTGGCGATGGCGTCGGCGATCTCGGCAGTGGCGCGCAGATTCTCGGTCATGCCGTTCAGCGATTTGATCAGATCGCCGATCTCGTCGTCGCTGCTCGCATCGATCGTGCGGCTGAGATCGCCGATGGATACGGCATTGGCAAGACCGACAGCTTTCGAGAGGCTGCGGCTGATGTTGAGAGCGATCCAGACCGCGGCACCGACTGCGACCAACAGGGACGCCGCAAGGATTGCGATGAGGAGAAGGCGACCCTCCTCCGTCTCGCGCGCGGCCGTCGCAGCCTCTTCGGAGGCGCGCTGCTGGACAAGCTTCGTAAAGTCATCCAAGGTCGCGTCAAGCTCCTTGGCAAGGGTCCGTCCCTCGCCAAGCGACAGCGCGCTGGCCTTGATATTCCCGCCCGTGGCGGTAAGGGAAACCAGACGATCGACGCCCTTCAGCCAGCCATCGAGTTTCGCCGAGACTTGGTTGACCATCCTGCTGTCCGCGGCGGCGAAAGTCGGGCTGATCGCGGCCCATTCGCGCCGCAAAGACGCGATCGACGCCAGCAAAGACTCATGCTGTTCATCGAGGTCTTTGACATTGTCGATAAGAATATAGCCGAGCGTCCGTTCCATGAGATCATGCATATGATCCTGGAAACCGACGAATTGTGGCGACTTGCTGTCGGCCGCAAGCGACGAGAGCGCCATCCGAAGTTCTCTGAAAGCCGGGGCGATGTCACCCTTCAGCATGGCATTGGCACGAACCAAAACATTGAGCATTGCGTTTGCAATGATCTGGTCCTGAACCTTGCTCCGCCGTTCTCTCAGGTCCGCGACCTTGTCGAGGAGGCCTTTGCCTTGCGCGGTCGATAGATCGTAGAGATTTTTATAAATTCTCTGGAACTCAGGCCGCGATTTCTCGATATTGGCCTTATATACGGCCATTTGCTGCTCGTCGCTTTCCAGAATGATATTCTGTTCGGCAAGCCGCATTGTCTGCTGGACAGCTTTCAGATCTCCTGCATCTTGAATGCGCTTCAAGACATGGGTGCTCAGATGATCGACATTGCCGTTGAGCGCGACAAGCCTCGTGTAAGCGACGACGCCGGCGACCATCGACAATGCGATGACGATGCCGAAAGACGCGGCGAGTTTGCTCTTGACCGTGAACCGCATGACATCCCTCTTTTCCAAGCGGCCATTGTTGCTATAGCCGTCCGTCGTTTACGCGTTGAGCACATCGCCACGAACGACGAGCAGACTCGTCGTCAACACAGTCCGTTCAGCCGCGGCGGAATTCTTGGTCCACGGCATCTTCGCCGCCAAGATCGAGCGCGAAGCCGCCGGTTCCGGTCGCCTTCATGCCACTCCTGGAGGCCATATGCATATGTGAGCCGGCCGCCTTGGGCGCTTTCGGATTGGCCGGCTTGCGGCTCGAAAGTTCCTGCACGGCGGAGGCCGCCTTGGCCCGCAGATGCGCAATGGCGGGTTTGGAATGCACCGCCGGCGCGTGATGACCGGTAGCGCTGTAAGCGTCGTCGTCGATGCGGAAGTAGGCGATCGTCGCCTGCAATTGCTCGGCCTGGCTCGACAGCTCTTCCGAAGTCGAGGATACTTCTTCGGACGCTGCAGCATTCTGCTGGGTGACCTTGTCGAGCTGCTGGATCGCCTGATTAATCTGCGAGGCGCCGACATCCTGCTCGCGGCAGGCCGAGGTAATTTCCTCGACGAGTTCCGCCGTGCGCTTGATATCGGGCACGAGCTTGCTCAGCATGTCGCCGGCCTGTTGCGCGGCCTTTACCGTATCCGACGACAAGACGCTGATTTCGGCAGCGGCGCCCTGGCTGCGCTCGGCGAGTTTGCGCACCTCGGAAGCCACGACCGCGAAGCCGCGACCATGTTCGCCAGCCCGCGCCGCTTCGACCGCAGCATTCAAGGCGAGAAGGTCGGTCTGCCTGGCGATCTCCTGAACGATGGTGATCTTCTGCGCGATGGTCTGCATCGCTTCGACGGCGCTGGTGACGGCGGCGCCGCTCATCTCCGCATTCTGCGCGGACTGGCGAGCGATCTTTTCCGTCTGGCTGGCATTGTCGGCATTCTGCTTGATGTTGGCCGCCATCTCCTCCATCGAAGCCGAGGCTTCTTCGGCCGACGCCGCCTGCTCGGTCGCGCCTTGCGACAATTGCTCGGCCGAGGCGGACATCTCCTGGCTGCCCGCGGCAACATTGTGGGCCGCCGTGATGGTCTCCGAAACGATCTCTTTCAGCTTGGCGACCATGCTCGAGAGCGCGTCGACGAGATCGCCGATCTCGTCCTTGCTCTTGACCGAGATTGTCTGCGTGAGGTCGCCTGCGGCGACGGCGGTGGCTAGGCTGACTGCTTTGCCGAGACCGCGGCTGATCGCAAGCGACACGAAAGTCGCCGAAGCAATCGCGATGACTGAAAGCGCGATCAGAAGCGCCGTCACCAACATTTGCGCTTGCGCATATTCATCGGCGCTCTGCTTGGCGCTCTCATCGAGTTGGCGACGTGTACGCTTTTGATATTGGTCCAAGGTTGCGTTGGCGGCGGTAATGAACTTGCGCTCGTCGCCTGCGGATAAAGCCGCTGCCTCGGCATGGGCCGCTTGATCCTGGGCGAGTTTGAGTACCTGATCCTGCAGCTCAGCGACTTTGTTAAAGTCGCTCATGACTTGATCAAGAACAGCTTTTCCTTCGGCGCTGGCGAGGACATAGACATCGTCTTTCATGGCCCGGAACTTCGACCGCTGGCTTAGAACGTCGGAGCGAAATTTGTCCGCTTCCTCTTTGGTGACCGCCAGCAGCACGTTTTTCTCGGCGCGCGCCGCGCGAAGCAGAGCAGCTTCCATGTCGCCGGAAAGTATGACTCGCTTCATGTCCACCGAAACGATCTTCGCGATTTCCGAATTCAACGATGCAAGTCGCGAGAGCGACAGCACGCCGACTCCGATCGAAAGCGCGATGACGACACCAAACGCTATGGCCAATTTGGCCTTGACTGTGATCCGCATGGTCTGCTCCTGCGCCCGATGCCCCCGATCGAGCTTGGGTTATGTTGAACGCTTCTCCGGCCGCGTGAACGATCGGTCAGTGAAAAATCCGCTCCATACTCGGAAGCACAACGAAATCATCTTTCCAAAGCGCGATGCCAGTGATGAACTCCGGCTGCAGGCGCATGCCGACCGGCGGTGCCTTGCTCATGGAATCGAAGGACAGCTCGGTAACTTCGTGAACCTTTTCGACGACGATCGCGACCGTCGTCGGCTCGCCATGGAGTTCGATTTCCATGACGACAAAGCGCGTATCCGGCGTCACCGCCGTGGTCTCCATGCCGAAGCGGATCCGCAGATCCGCCATGGGCACGATCTTGCCGCGCACATTGATCACGCCCTGCAAGAAAGGCTTGGCGCCGGGAACTTCGGCGACAGGGACGGGATCAAGAATTTCGCGGATCATCGTCGCGTCGACAGCAAAGACTTCGCCGACGAGCCCAAGCATCAGGAATTGTCCGGACTGAGCCATGTTCGCTTGCGTCATCACGCGGCTTCCTTCCCCTTGGGCCTGTGGCTCTTCTCATGCGTCTGGCCGAGATCGACGAGATGCGGGACATCGAGAATGAGGGCGACGGAGCCGTCACCCAAAATCGTCGCGCCGGAGAAGCACTCGACATCGGCATGGAGCTTCGACAACGTCTTGATAACGGTCTGATGGTTGCCGATGATCTGATCGACCACGAGGCCAATCCGCAGATCGCCGGCCGCGACGATCACCACCTTTTGGTGCAAATCGGGGATAGCGTTGACCTTGAACAGCTCGCGCAGCCGGACGAAGGGCACCAGCTCGCCGCGAATATTCATGAAGCTGCGATCGTTCGAATGCGCATTTTGCGCCGTCGAGAGCTCGACACATTCCTCGACGACCGAGAGCGGAATCACATAGCGTCCGGTCCCGACGCGAACGAGAAGGCCCTCGATGATGGCGAGCGTCAAAGGCAGGCGCAGCGTGATTTCCGCGCCATGGCCAAAGCGCGAGCTGACGTCGATCATGCCGCGCATCGCTTCGATATTGCGTTTGACGACATCCATGCCGACGCCGCGGCCGGAAAGTTTCGTCACCTCGTCGGCGGTCGAGAAGCCGGCGTGGAAGATCAGCTGGTGGATTTCGGAATCCGTCATGACGGCATTGGGCGCGATGAGCCCTTGCGCTTCGGCCTTCGCCCGGATCTTGGCAGTGTTCAGCCCGCGTCCATCGTCAATCACCGAGATCAAGACCTCGGCGCCGGCATGGCGCGCCACAAGCTTGATATGGCCGCTCTCGGCCTTGCCCGCTGCCGTGCGGTCGGCGAGCGATTCAAGTCCATGATCGATGGAATTGCGGATCAGATGCACGAGCGGATCGGCGAGCTGATCGAGCATTGTCTTGTCGAGTTCCGTCTCCTCGCCATAGGTCAGGAACTCGACGGGCTTGCCGAGATCGCGGGCGAGATCGTGCACCAGGCGACGGAATCGGCCGAACAGCGAGCCGATCGGCATCATGCGAATGCCCATCGTGACATCGCGCAGACCCGAAGCGAGCCGTTCGATTTCTTCGGCGACGGCCTTGATGTCGAGATCGCCGGCCTTTTGCGCAAGCTGCGACAGGCGGGCTTGCGCGATGACGAGCTCGCCGACCCGGTCCATCAATTCATCGACCCGTTCAGCCGGGACGCGGACGGTCGAATCTTTGCGGCTTGCGGCGGCGGGCTGCTGGGCGGCCCGTGAATCGCCGGCGGCAGCCGGGCTTGCGGGCGTGGCCGGCACGGGATCTGAAGTTGGAGCTGGCGCTAAAACCACAGCGGCCGGCCGCGGTGCAGCTGCGACGATTGCCGGCGTCAAAGTTTTCGGGAAGGCTTCGGGCGCGGCGGCATCGGCCGGCTCGACGACCAGATCCATCTCGTCGCGCACGAAGATGAAGACATCGTCTATCGCCGAAATCGGCTGATCGGTGGTCAGCGTGACATCGAAGGTCAGATAGCAGATGTCCGGCCGCAGCTCGCTCAAAAGCGGCACGGCGTCGGCGTCGATTTGGATATTGCACTCGCCCAGGCCGCGCATTTCATCGATCAGCAGAAGCGGGTTGGTGCCATTGACCAGCACATGCTCCTGAAAACGGAAGCGCAGACGCCAGCAATCGGTCACCGCTTGTTCGGCGGCGTCGGCACTGTCTTCCGTTTCCTCCTGAGCGAGGTCTTCAGCCGGCGGCGCGATCGCAGAGGTCGCCTCGGGGGCCGCCTGTTCCGAACCGTCGAGCACGCGCCGCAGCTCGGTGAGGATTGCGGCGCTTGTCTGGGCGTCGGCCTCGCTCGGCCGCTCGATCAGGACACGGATATGATCCTTTGCTGTCAGCGCGATCGCGATGAGATCATGGCTTGTCGACACACGTCCTTTGCGGACATGGTCGAAGGCGGTCTCGAAATCATGAACGAAGCTCGAGAGCGCATCAAAGCCGAACATGGCGCCCGAGCCTTTGAGCGTGTGAAGCGCTCGAAAGGCCGTATTGATGAGGTCGCCGCCATTCTCGGGCGATTGATCGAGATCGAGCAAAGATTGCTCGAGCTGCTCGAGAAGCTCAGTGGCTTCCTGAAGGAAAAGCTCTGCAGGATCAATCACGATCTTGTCCCGACTGTTTTGTGAATGGAAACGGCGGCGGCAGGGTGTGCTGGAGTGCTTTCAGCCTGCGTGGTGCGCCCGCGAACTGAATGACTCACGCATTCACTGAGACATCGGGAACATCCGATGTCAGTACGTTCGGGATTTACTAGCCGAGCAGTTTTTTCACGGCGGCCACCAACTGCTCCTGCTTGAAGGGCTTGGTGATCCAGCCAGTTGCTCCCGCAGCCTTCGCCTCTTGCTTCACGCCGGCATCCGATTCCGTCGTGAGAAAGATGATCGGCGTGCCACTGTAGGCAGGGAGCTTGCGGATTTCGCGGATGAAGGTCAGCCCGTCCATGCCCGGCATGTTGAGGTCGGTCACGATCATATTGATCTGCTTGCTCTTCGCGACCTTCAGACCTTCGTTTCCATCGCTCGCTTCATGCACCTCATAGCCAGCCGGAGTTAGAACGACGCGAACCATTTGCCGAATGCTTGGCGAATCATCGACCGTGAGAACAGACTTCATGGAGAGACTCTCCTATTGCGCCGCGGCGAGCGGTGCAGTCGAAAGATGGGACAGGGAGATTCCAAGGCGCTCGAGAGCCGTGACGAGAACGCCATCGGACGGAGCTGTGAGTTCGATCCGCTTGCCCTGCGCTTCGGCCGTACGGCGAGCAGAGATCAGGATCTGCAGGAATGTGACGTCGACATCGGCCGCGTCGGTGCAATCGATCATCACCGCCGAATGACGGGATATTGCGGAAGCGATGGCTCTAAGGAAGAAGGACGCACGCGAAATCGTTAAACTACCACGGCACACGATCGTTGTGTTTTGATCCATGGATGGCATGGCTCATATCCGATTCGCTTATTTGATTGTTGGCAATGTCGATTAGGCTCCTTACTGTTCCGTTAACGGTTGTTAGCCGAGTTGCTCCAACCGCAATAATATCCGTCGAAAGGCACAGGGATCCGGGCGTCCTTTTCGCGGCGCCGTTTTCGGTCTCGGCCCGTTATGGAAGTGTCATGAAATAGCTGCGTGTCTGCACGCGGACCACGTCGCTGCAGCGGCATGATCCGGATGCTGCGAATCTTACATCCTAGACGGCGATATCTGCCTTGATGGCCGTGCGGGGATCGCAACGTGGACGAAGAGAACCACCACGCGCCTGCCTTCAGAAGATCAGTCGACACGGCCCTCTGCCGTGGCCGGACGCGTTGGGCGGCGCTCGTACCAATCTTGCGACCGATTAACGACCCATACGACCGACAGCATCACGGGCACTTCGATCAGCACGCCCACGACTGTTGCGAGCGCCGCGCCGGAGTTGAAGCCGAACAGGCTAATCGCCGCCGCAACAGCTAGTTCGAAGAAATTGCTTGCACCGATCAAGGCCGAAGGTCCTGCTACACAATGTTGCTCGCCCGTGAGCCGGTTCAGCAGATAGGCAAAGCCAGCATTGAAATAGACTTGGATCAAGATCGGCACGGCGAGCATCGCGATCACGAGCGGCTGCGCGAGGATCTGTTCTCCCTGGAAGCCGAACAGCAGGACGAGCGTCGCGAGCAGCGCAATCAATGAAAGGGGTTGCAGACGTCCAAGGAAGCGATCGAGTGCCGGCTGACCGCCCGACGCCAGCAAAGCGCGCCTGAGAAGCTGCGCGCCGATCACCGGCACGACGATGTAAAGCGCGACAGACAAAACGAGCGTGTCCCAAGGCACCGTAATCGCGGAGAGGCCAAGCAAGAGCCCAACGAGCGGAGCGAAAGCGAAGACCATGATCGTGTCGTTCAAGGCGACCTGCGATAGCGTAAAATGCGGCTCGCCCCGGCTTAAATTCGACCACACGAACACCATGGCCGTGCATGGGGCGGCGGCCAGCAGGATCAAGCCGGCGATGTAAGAGTCGATCTGCGCCGCCGGCAGATAAGGCCGGAAGATGTGACCGATGAACAGCCAGGCGAGCGCTGCCATCGAAAAGGGTTTGACCGCCCAGTTGATGAAAAGCGTCACCCCGATACCTCGCCAATGGGCGCGAACCTGACCGAGCGCCGCGAAATCGATCTTCACCAGCATGGGAACGATCATCAGCCAGATCAGCGCGGCAACCGGGATGTTCACCTTCGCAATTTCAACCGAACCGATCGCGTGAAAAGCGGCGGGCGCGACATGGCCCAGGACGACGCCGACAACAATGCATAGAAAGACCCACAGGGTCAGGTAGCGTTCGAACAAAGACATGCTTCGATCTTTCGTTATGCGGTTGCGACGCGGTGGCCGTGCTCGTCGACGACCCGCTCACCATCTTCCTTGAAGAGTTCGCCCCGCTGCGGCGGCAAGAGATCGAGCACCATCTCGGACGGTCGGCAAAGCCGTACGCCCTTGGGCGTCACGACGATCGGCCGGTTCATCAGGATCGGATGCGCGCCGATTGCGTCAAGCAATGCATGGTCGGAGAGCGACGGATCACCGAGGCCCAGCTCGTGAAAAGGCGTATCTTTTTCACGGAGAATTTGGCGCACGCTGAGGCCCGCACGTTCGAGCAACTGCGTCAACAGAAGCCGCGTCGGCGGACATTTCTGATAGTCGATGATGTGCGGCTCGACGCCGGCATTGCGGATCATCGCCAGCGTATTGCGCGAGGTGCCGCAGTCGGGGTTGTGATAGATGATCACATCCATCACGCGACCTCCGGTCTTTGCTCCGAAGCGCAGCAAGCAGCTTCAGCGGTAAGTTCCGGCTTCGGATCACAGCAAACGTCTTGCGGCGTTTCGGAGGTGCAGCAAGCGGCCGCCGCGACGCGGATCGGACCCAGATCGACGCTATCGCCGTAGACGGTGCTCTCGCCCGACGTCAGAAAGGTTTCCCAGGACAGGCCTTGCGGGTCGGTGATCCATGACTTTTCGGATTTCGCATAACAGCATGTCGTCGCGCCCTCTTCGAGCACGGGCCGATCAGCCCGTTTGAGCCGGCCATAAACTTCTTGCAGTTCGGCCGCCGTTTCGACCTGAATGCCGAGGTGATCGAGTCCCGTCTGCGCGCTCCGCGTCGAGATCGCAAAATTGACGCGGGGATCGTCGAGCATCCATTTCGCATAATCGGGCTTGATGACAGCCGGCTCGGCCGCAAAAAGGGTGCTGTAGAAGCGCACCGATTGCGTGATGTCGTCTACGGATACATGCACATGTAAGCGCTTCATCGGGACAACTCCTTCAGACGGGAAGTTTCGTGCGCTTGCCGCGCACGGGTTTGCAGATGGCTGGCGGCGCGCATGTTTCCGGCACGCCGGCGCAACAGTTTTCCGTCAGAAAACCGAGCAGCTCATTCATGGCGTCGAAGGCCGCGGCATAGATCATCGACCGGCCTTCGCGCCTAACGGTGATAAGGCCGGCCATGCGAAGCCGATCGAAATGAAAGGTCAGGGTATTCGGCGCGAGATCGAGCGCTGTTGCGACGGCGCCCGCGGACATGCCCTCGGGCCCGGCCTGCACGAGCAGACGGAACACCTCGAGGCGGTTGTCCTGGGCGAGCGCGGCCAAAGCGGTGACGGCTTCATGTGTTTCCATATTTCAACGAATATAGAAATATTGTTCAGGCGTCAATTGGTATTTCAGCTTCTATCGAAATATTTTGGCACGCGCAGACTTGCCACGCCTCTGCCCGCGCATCAAAAAATGGCGCATAGGCGCACCAAAGCGATCGCGAGCACGACGTCCAGAAGAGAAATCGCCACTGTGAGCGCCAAGGCCAAATTGGCGCCGCCATATTGAATAACCGCGGCGCCGACGATGGGCGCCAACGCCATTGCCAATAAGATCGGCCTTCCCAGCTTGCCCATCAATTCTGGATAGCGATCAGGTCCGAACAGTACCAGGGGCACTGTGCCGCGAACGATCGAGGCAATGCCATTGCCCATGCCATAGGCGATCAAAGCCATCGCCGATACGGGCCAGCCTGACCAGAGGAGCGCAAGGCCGACCGCTACCAGAATTGTGCCCGCCAGCATCGCCCATACGGGATGACGATTGCGGCCGAACGTCATCTCAAGAATGCGCGCGCCGACTTGCGAGGGGCCGACAAGCGCGCCGAGGCCCACCGCCATAGCAAGCGTGAGACCTCGCGCCTGTAGCATAGTCAGAAGATGCGTCGAAATAAGCGAAAGCAGAGCCGCGCCCAGCGTGAGAAGCGTACCGAGAAGCAGCAGCGCAAGCGCATGCTTTCGAGGCGGCAGATCGTGGGAGGCCGAAGC
>JBKQRA010000058.1:0-12878 GCA_052144065.1 Methylovirgula sp.
AACTGATCGCCCGGTTGGCTGTTCTCGCCCAACGCCTTCGTCGAGATGTCGAAAGCCTTCGCCGTAAACGCCTTATTGATCGCAATGTCGATGCTGCCCAACCATGCGCCGTCCATGCGCGTGAAGGCCTTCAAATTGGTGCCGGCATCCACGACCGCAATATTCATGGGCTGGCCGATTTCCTTCGCCTTCGCTTCGGCGGCTTCGATAACACGATGGGCTTTTTCGAGTGTGATCATTTCGTCTTCTCCCTCTCTGACGGCAACATTCAAACTGAAAACCCCAGCCTTCGGTTTCAAACCCAGTCCATAAAGTTCGGTAGGCGATATGGCACCGAGAAATCGCGGCTGCGGATGGCAAGTTGTCACGGCGGTCTTTACGGACGATGCGGTCTCTACTGCCGAGGCGCGATATCAATCATGTGACACTGCCGGCGCCCTCTGGGGCAACTTTGATCGGCAAAGCCTGCGGCATGCTCGGTTGCGCCCGCCTCTTCGAATTTAAAAGCGTCAGCGCCATAAGCATTTGCGCCTGCATGAGCGAGCAACACGCGCCAGCCGCGAGCTACAGCAGATTGTCCACCGCTTCCACACCGAAGGAACGCCGATGTCACGCATCTGATCGCGGCTTCGGAAAGCCTCACGCGGAATCCCACATGAGCACGCGCTATGGCAATTGGAGCGGGCGAAGGGAATCGAACCCTCGTATGCAGCTTGGGAAGCTGCCGTTCTGCCATTGAACTACGCCCGCACCGACCGCACTCTAGCCTGCCGGTGATCGTGTTTCAACGCTGACGGGAAGGGTCACGCCGCGCGGCTGGCCGGCAGCGGAGCGGGAAAAATCCGTTTCTGCAGGTCGAACAACGCCGTCGCGAAATCACAGGATTCTTCGACGAACTCGGTGAAGATCGTCTGGGCCGTGGGCAGCTGGATCGTGATCTTGCCCATCACCTCGTCGCTCTCGCTCCGCAGCGTCGCGCCATATTTCTTGGCGAGGTTCTGCATCGCGAAATTCTGCGGCAGGCAGGTGATGATGAGCGTCTTGAGGCCGCGATTGCGGGCCGCGAGCAGGAGCCGCTCGACGAAAGCACCGCCGAGGCCGCTGTGGCGCCACGGTTTTTCGACGCTGAAGGCCGCCTCGGCCTCGCGTACCCGTGTGCCCGGCGTGGGGCTCAGGAAGTGAAGTTCAGCCGCGCCGCGGATCTTACCGTCGACGAAAAAGCCGAACACGAGCGTATCGGCGCTGAAGCAGGCATTGGCGTGTTCGGCCACGACGCTGTCCGACATGACTGTGCAGAATCGGCTATAGCGGGCATCGGGCTCGAGCCGCAGAAGGTGCTCGCGATAGGCTGCGACATCGGACGGCCAAAGCCGGCGGATGCGTCCTTGCGCGAGATGAAGCGGGGTGTTGGGTTTGGCGGCGGTCGCCATGGTTACCAGTCCTCGACTGTCTGAATTTGGAATCTGGTATATTATTGTGCATCGCAGCAAAAATAGCAAGGGCGGCGCCCAGAACTCTTACACAAAGTTAATTAAATCAAAGGCTTCACTCTTTGATTAAAAACAAACTGCCGCTCACATTTGGAAATGTTTTGAAAGCTTGAGCCCCTGCCCCTGATAATTCGAGGCGCCAGCCTGGCCGTAGAGCAGCTGGGGCGCCGCCGCCATCTTCTCATAGACGAGCCGGCCGATCACCTGGCCATCCTCCAAGATGAAGGGCACTTCATGGCTGCGCACTTCGAGGACTGCGCGACTGCCGGGGATCCCGCTCGTCGAAAAACCGAAGCCCGGGTCGAAGAAGCCGGCATAATGGACGCGAAATTCGCCCATCGCTGGGTCGATCGGCACCATTTCGGCGGCGAGATCGGGCGGGATATGCAGCTTCTCTTTTGAGGCGAGAATATAGAATTCGCCCGGATCGAGGATCAGCCTTTTGTCCGGCCGCGCCGCGATCGGCTCCCAATATTCGGAAATCTCATAAGCGCCGACGCGATCGACATCGATGATGTCGGTGTGTTTCTGCGCGCGGTAGCCGACGACCTTATTGTCGAAGCTCTCGGCGCCAAGCGCGATGCGGACAACAAGTCCGTTGCGCAAATTGAGCTCGCCATCAACCAGCGAAATCTTGCCGTGGCGCTCGCGCAATTCCTTATCGTCGACCGCAAATTCGGTGCGCGAAAAGAATTGCTGCGGATGCCAGCGGCGAAAGCGGATCTGGTTCAGCCGCGATCCCTTGCGCACGCGCACGCTGAAACTGCGTGGCGAGACTTCCGCATAGAGCGGGCCTTCATAGCCGCGCTCGACGGTATCGAAAACTTCGCTGCGATCGGTGATGAGGCGGGTGAAGATGTCGAGCCGCCCAGTCGAGCTTTTCGGATTGGCGCTCGCCGAAAAGCTCTCCGTCAGCTGCAGATGTTCGAGTAGCGGAATGACATAGACGCAGCCGCGCTCCAGCACAGCGCCTTCGTCTTCGAGATTGATCTCGTCGGATTTGAGTGCCGCGAGCTGATCGGCGACACTGCGCTCCTTGCCGGGCAGGAAACTCGCACGGATGCGGTAAGCACGCGGTCCCAGCCGCAGATCGAGGCTCGCCGGCTGCAATTGCGCGGGCTCGATGTCGGTCTGTCCCCAGACCATCTTGCGCCGCTGCATCTCTTCGATTTTTTCGCGCGGCAGCAGGCCGAACTGCGTGCCGAAATCGCGCGCTTCAGCGGGCGAGATCTTATCGCCGAGAGGCAAAGCGGAAGAAAGCGACGATGAGGACATTTGGGGACATATGGCCGAGCGTAACTGCGCAAAAGCGGCTATTGCCGGCTTTAGAGCATGTTTCCGCGCCGGATGAAACCGGCGCGGCAGGCTGTCCCCTCAATTCAGGCGTGAGTACCAGAACAGGCTTATTCGCTGACCGGCTGCGCCGTCTTCTTCTTCGGCCGTAGGCGGACGACAACGTCGACCTTGGAGATCTCATAGCCTTCAGGCGGCTGCGGAAGGCCGGTAATCGCGACGTCGCCGAAGGCGAGATCGGAGATCTTGGCGCTGTCTTCGAAAAAGAAGTGGTGATGCGGGCTCGTATTGGTGTCGAAGATCATCGGATGACCTTCGACCGCGAGGCAGCGCACGAGGCCGGCATCCGAGAAGCACTTCAATACATTATAGATCGTCGCGTAGGAGGCCTGCACGCGGGCGGCGCGCGCCTCGGCGAGAAGCGCTTCCGCCGTCACATGCCGGTTGCCCTTGGCGAAGAGCAAGGAGGCAAGCGAGAGGCGTTGCCGCGTCGGCCGGATGCCGCAATGATTGAGCAGGCCCCGCACATTGAGCGGGCGCGGCTCAGCGCGACGCTCAGAGGTTTGCGCCGGCATCGGCTGATAAGCAAAGTTTAACATCGTCGTTATCCGCTTTCCGAAACGCGCTGCAATTTAAGGCTATACTATCAATTAGCATGCCATTCTTTGAAGCTTTTCGATTCTGTTGGCGTTACCGGACCGGCGCGGCCGCACGCTGACGCGCACACAGGCCTGTCCGCTCTGCTCTGGCTGCAACTATGAAGCGACGAAAAGCACCGTCAATCTCAATGTTTTATATCTTGTATAATTACAAAAATGTAGGGCTCCCGCCGAAATTGCGCAAGCACCAAGCAAAACTCTGGATTTATAGTATTTATACGTCGAGATTTGTCGGATGCGGCACAGTTTTAAATATTGAATACGCAAAGTGAAGACTATTGCGGCAAATTTCTGCCCCGCGGCGGCGCGAAATACGTTGCAGTTCAGCATCATTCTAACTTTCGGCTGCGAAAAACCCGCCGTGGAAAAGTCGATCAGGGGCCAGTCGGGACAAATTCCAAGCCACGATCACACCCGCCGAAAGCCAAGCTTCGCCAAAGTGCCGCAGCGAAGGTGGAATTCGATCAGTTTGAAATGCTTCCAACCGCGCCGCGTCCGGCGGCCTTTTCCGCTGCGCGAGGCATTCATGGCACACATTCGGTCATTTCACTTGAGCCACGCAGATACAGGCTTTAAGCCCTGATTCGACAAGCCTCTCGGCCGCCGGAGCCGCATCGCGCCCGAAACGGCGCGCAAGAAGAGGCGGACGAAGAGGCAAGAATGACGACGACGCCGAAGGTCGATCCAACCAAATTGCGCGAAGCGACCAAGCTCGTTCACGGCGGCACGCTCAGATCGCAATTCGGCGAAACCTCGGAAGCCCTCTTCCTCACCCAAGGCTTCGTCTATGAGACGGCCGAGGCCGCCGAGGCCCGCTTCAAAGGCGATGATCCGGGTTTCATTTATTCGCGCTTTTCCAATCCGACCGTCGCCATGTTCGAAGAGCGCATGTGCCTGCTCGAAGGCGCCGAAGCAGCGCGTGCGACGGCAAGCGGCATGGCGGCCGTCACCGCGGCGGTGATGGGGCAAGTGCAGGCGGGCGATCATGTGGTTGCGGCGCGCGCGCTCTTCGGTTCATGTCTCTATGTCGTCGAAGAGCTTCTGCCGCGCTTCGGCGTCACCTCGACGCTCGTCGATGGCGGCGATCTCGCGCAATGGCGCGCCGCGATGCGGCCGGAAACAAAGGTGCTCTTTCTCGAAAGCCCGACCAATCCGACGCTCGAGATCTATGACATTCCCGCTATCGCCGAGATCGCCCATAAGGGCGGCGCGACGCTGGTTGTCGACAATGTGTTCGCGACGCCGATCCTGCAGAAGCCATTGCAGCTCGGCGCGGACTGCGTCGTCTATTCGGCGACGAAACATATCGACGGGCATGGCCGCTGCCTCGGCGGCATCATCCTCTCGAGCCAGGCCTTCATCGACAAGCATATCCATAATTTCCTGCGTCAGACGGGTCCGGCGCTCTCGCCCTTCAATGCCTGGGTGATGCTGAAATCGCTGGAAACGCTGCATCTGCGCGTCGCCTATCAGACCAAGAGCGCGGAGAAGATCGCCGATGCGCTCGCCGGCCAGCCGGGCGTGCGCCGCGTGATCTATCCGGGCCGCGCCGATCATCCGCAGGCAGAGATCGTCCGGCGTCAGATGTTGGGCGGCGGCACGCTCATCGCCTTCGAAGTCGACGGCGGCAAGGAGGGGGCCTTTGCTTTCGCGAACGCTCTGTCGATCATTTCCATCTCCAACAATCTCGGCGATGCGAAGAGCCTGATCACCCATCCGGCGACGACGACGCATCAGCGGCTCACGGCCGAGGCGCAAGCCAAAATGGGCATTACCGCCGGCATGCTCCGCCTCTCCGTCGGTCTCGAGGATGCGGATGATCTGATCGAGGACCTCCTCAACGGAGTCTCTGCAATAAGACGGCCCGACCTTGCGGCTGAATAGCTGTGTTACGGCTTGCGTGACGCGCCTGCGGCAACGATAGTCTGCCGATGCATTTGCCTCTGGGCGGGACGCCACAGACCAATCTCATTACCGATGTTCCGGGTCTATCGATCGGCCATGCGGAGGATCTGCGCATCGGCTCCGGCGTCACGGCGCTCATCTTCGATCAGCCGGCGGTGGCAAGTGTCGCGGTTCATGGCGGCGCGCCCGGCCTGCGCGACAGCGCCATGCTCGAACCGGAAATGACGGTCGAGGCCGTCGATGCGCTCGTGCTCTCCGGCGGCTCGGCCTATGGGCTCGACGCCATGGGCGGCGTTGCCGCCTATCTGCGCGAGATCGGCCGGGGCTTTGCAGTGCGCGACATCCATGTGCCGATCGTGCCGGGCGCCATATTGTTCGATCTCTTGAACGGCGGAGATAAGAATTGGGGCGCCAAACCCGCCTATTGGGACATCGGCTATCGCGCCGCGGCCAATGCCGTGAGCAGCGCTAATCGCGATTTCCAATTGGGCAGCGTCGGTGCCGGCCTCGGCGCGACGACCGCTAATCTCAAGGGTGGCCTCGGTTCCGCGAGCGCCATCTCCTCAAATGGTTTTGTCATCGGCGCGCTGATCGCCGTCAACGCGCTTGGGCAGGCGACCATCGGGGACGGCCCGCATTTCTGGGCATCGCCCTATGAGATCGGCAATGAATTCGGCGGCCTCGGCTGGCCACCGATCAGGCCGCAAGACAGCACACGCATCCGCATCAAGGGCGATGCGCCGGAGAACACGACGATCGGCATTGTCGCCACCGATGCCTTTTTAACGAAAGCTCAGGCGAAGCGGCTCGCGACCGTGGCGCAAGATGGGCTCGCATTGGCGCTGCATCCGGCGCATGCGGCGCTCGACGGCGATACGATCTTCTCGGCAGCAACCGGCACAGCGTTGGAGCCGCCGTCGATCCGCGATCTCACCGAGATCGGCGCTCTTGCGGCGCATTGCGTCGCGCGCGCAATCGCGCGGGCGGTCTACGAAGCCGGGCCACTGCCCTTTGAAGGCGCGCAGCCGACCTGGAAACAGACATTCGGCCAGTGACTAAGCCGCGGGCGGTGCCTTTGCCGCGAGCCAGGCCCAGGCGAGATTATGTTCGAAATTACTGAGCCAGCCCTTGTCGTCCGGATGGCCGATGAGGCCCGCTTCGCGCCGCACCGCACACCAGGGTGGTGGCGGCACATGATCGGGATGCGTCTTCGTCTGCGTGTCTTCGTGGATCATCATCCAAAGCTTGTCGGCACCGACAAGCTGATCGGCGACCGCAAAGGTACATAAGGGAACATTGGCCCAAACGGTCGCCAGAAGCAGACGGCCCGACCGGGTGATCCACATACGCCGCGCGTCGATCATCGGCAGAACATGCTCACCGTCCTTCGCGAGCAAAGGCCGCAGCACCGCGACGATCGCATCATCCGCGGCGGTCCGGTAGGAGCGATGTCTTTCGCCGCTCTGCAAAACGATATGCAGAATGGAACGGCGCGGATCAGCAACGTCAATCATGGCAGACACTTGTGTCGAACATAAAGCCCGCAATCGTTAAGCATGCGCCGCGCCAGCATCGCGCGAACACAGCGTCCTCATCTCTACGGCATTTCAGCAAAGCATGAGATCGGCGATCACATTTCATCTCAGGCCGAACCCGCGTCGCGCCGACTTCGTTTCCCGCGTGCGATTTACATGCACGAAAGGACGAGGTCATGTTTTCCCACGTCAAAGAAACCATCATGCCGGTCGATGTCCGCGATCCCGATCCCCGCTTCGGGCAGTTTCTGCTCGAGCAGTTCGGCGGTGCAACCGGTGAACTGACCGCGGCTTTGCAATATTGGGTGCAGTCGTTCCATGTCGAAGATGCGAGTCTGCGTGACATGTTGCAGGACATTGCGATGGAGGAGTTCAGCCATCTCGAAATGGTCGGCAAGCTCATCGCCCAGCACACGAGCAAGATCGATCAGACAAAGGTCTATGAAGCGCCGATCTTTTCGGTGAAAGGCATCGGCCCGCATCTGATCGACAGCCAGGGCTCGGCCTGGACGGCGTCCTATGTCAACGAGGGTGGCAATGTGGTGCGCGATCTGCGCGCCAATATCGCCTCGGAAGCCGGCGCCCGCCAGACTTACGAGTCTTTGATCAAACATTGCCGCGATGAAGGTACGAAGCGCACGCTGACGCATCTTCTGACGCGCGAGATCACCCACGCCGATATGTTCATGAAGGCGCTCGATTCCATGGGCAAGCTCACCGACCCGTTCTTCGGAACGATCCAGCCGGACGATACGGTGAATATCGTCTTCAACCTCTCGCACGGCGACGATCATCGCGGGCCGTGGAACCAGGGCGCCTTCCGCTACATCGACAATCCGAAGCCGGAAGGCGGCCTGCCGCCAGCACCGGTCAATCCGGATGACGAAAAAATCCGCCGGCTCGCGGCCGAATAAGGCCGCGAAAATAATAGCTTGAACGATCTGCCCCGGCGCCGGCCAAAAGGCTGGCGGCGGGGCTTGCGTCATGTTAGGCGAAGCAGTGTCTTGAGGCGCAAACGCCTCCCAAACCTGAGACCGTTTCGCCGATGATCCCTCGCTATTCCCGCCCCGAGATGGTTGCGCTCTGGGAGCCCGAGACCCGCTTTCGCATCTGGTTCGAGATCGAAGCCTATGCCTGCGACGCCATGGCCGAGATCGGCATGATTCCGAAAGAGGCGGCAAAGGTCATCTGGGAAAAGGGCGGCAAGGCGAAATTCGACGTCGCGCGCATCGACGAGATCGAGCGCGTGACGAAGCATGACGTCATCGCTTTCTTGACGCATCTCGCCGAATTCGTCGGGCCCGAGTCCCGTTTCATCCATCAGGGCATGACGTCATCCGACGTGCTCGACACATGTCTCGCGGTGCAGCTGTCGCGCACCAGCGATATTCTGATTGCAGATATCGATGCGCTGCTTGCGGCCATCAAGCGCCGCGCGCTCGAACATAAGATGACGCCGACGATCGGGCGCTCGCATGGCATTCATGCCGAGCCCGTCACCTTTGGCTTGAAGCTCGCCGAAGCCTATGCAGAGTTTTCGCGCGCAAGGGCGCGGCTCGTCGCGGCGAAGGCCGAGATTTCGACCTGCGCCATTTCCGGTGCCGTCGGCACATTCGCCAATATCGATCCGCGCGTCGAAACCTATGTCGCGGAAAAGCTCGGCCTGACGCCGGAGCCCGTCTCGACGCAGATCATCCCGCGCGACCGGCACGCGATGTTCTTTGCAACGCTCGGCGTCATCGCCTCCTCGATTGAGCGCCTCGCCATCGAGGTTCGGCATCTGCAGCGCACCGAAGTGCTCGAAGCGGAAGAATATTTTTCGGAAGGCCAAAAAGGGTCTTCCGCCATGCCGCATAAGCGCAATCCCGTGCTGAGCGAAAATCTGACCGGCCTTGCCCGCCTCGTGCGCGGCATGGTCACGCCGGCCCTTGAAAATGTCGCGCTCTGGCATGAGCGCGACATTTCGCATTCCTCGGTCGAGCGCATGATCGGTCCCGACGCGACAGTCACGCTGGATTTTGCGCTGGCGCGGCTGACGCAAGTGATCGACAAGCTCCTCATCTATCCGGCGCGCATGCAGAAGAATCTCGATGCGCTCGGCGGCCTCGTGCATTCGCAGCGCGTGTTGCTCGCCCTGACGCAAAAGGGCGTCAGCCGCGAGGAGGCCTATGCACTCGTCCAACGCAATGCCATGCCGGTCTGGCGCGGCGAAGGCGAGTTTCTGCCTTTGCTGAAACAAGACCCGGATGTGAAGAAGGCACTGAGCGATGCCGAACTCGAAGAGCTCTTCGACCTCGGCTATCACCTCAAGCATGTCGATTATATTTTTTCGCGCGTGTTCGGCGAGGCGTGAGGGAACATCATGTCAAACGATAAACTCGCTCCTTTGATCGCCGCGATCATCAAAGATCAGAAGCTCCACGCGCGCTGGCTCAACACATTCTCCTTTCTCGAATATGTCGGTTTTCGCAAGATCGTGAAAAGCCAAAGGGCCGAGACTTTGAGCGCGGCGACCCTGACTCATGCAGTCGAAGAAGGCCGCCACGCGCTGCGGCTCAAGAAGCTCGCTCTCGCTTTGGGCGGCGCGGCCTTCGACAGCTATGCGCCGGACGCGCTCATCTGCGGCGAGGATGCGGAAGCTTATTTCCAGGATCTCGACCACCAGACTGAAGCGCAATTCGCCGATTGCGACGAGGCCGAGCGGGTGCGGCTCACCTATCTCTATGTGACCTGGCTCATCGAGCGCCGCGCGCTCGAAGTCTATGGCCTCTATAAAAAGGCGGTGGCCGGCAGCGAAATCGCCGCGCAGCTCGACGGGCTTCTTGCCGAAGAGAACGGCCATTTGCGCCAGGTCGAGTCCGAGATCGGCATGAACGACCCTCAGCATCAAACGCGCGCACCGGCCCTTATCGCGCTGGAGACGCAGCTCTATGAGCGTTTTCTCGCGACGCTGACCGCCGCCCTCGCGGGCGAGGCCGCCGCAGCCTAAGCAGCCCTTGATTTGCGTGGGAAAGCTCCCAATTTGGAAGTCCCTCTCGCTCCGGCCGATGTCCATGCTCACGCAAGACGCCCAGATTCTCGTTATTCCCGGCCTCGGCAATTCCGAGCCCGATCACTGGCAAAGCCGCTGGGAAGCCAAACTCTCCACGGCCCGCCGGGTCGAGCAGGAAAATTGGGCCGAGCCGGATTTCGAGAAATGGACCGCCCGGATCGCCGATGCGATCACTGCCGCGGACAAGCCCGTCATTCTGCTCGCGCATAGCCTCGGCGTGATCGCCACGGTCCATGCCGCGCAGCAATTGGCGCAGCGCAATGAACTCGACGACGGCAAGATCGCCGGCGGCTTTTTCGTCGCGCCGCCGTCCGAGGATCGCATCACCTCCATTGCGGCCATCGATCCGCGGTTCGCGCCGGTGCCGACCGCCCCGTTGCCCTTTCCGACGGTTCTCGTCGCAAGCCGCGACGATCCCTATTCTTCCTTCAGCGAGGCGGAAGATATGGCCTATGCGTGGGGCTCAGCCATCGCCGATGCCGGGCTCTCCGGCCATATCAATGTCGCGAGCGGCTATGGCCCCTGGCCGGAAGGACTGATGCGCTTTGCCGGCTTCCTGAAGAATTTGCGGCCAGCTTGAAGAAATTGTGAAGCATGCTGCGGAAACCACGCGACTGAAGGAAGGATCGGTTCAGCCTATTCCGCAAAGGGCCGGCTGAGCCTCTTTCACAGTGCCGGGCAGCGTGGCAAGACTGGCAAAGCTCATTTCTTCGGAGCCTGCCATGTCCTCTCCTTTCACGCGTTTTTCCGCGCTTTTCTTGCCCCTCGCCCTGATCGCTTCGCCGGCAATGGCGCAGATGCCG
The DNA here is from genome assembly GCA_052144065.1 of Methylovirgula sp. GTDB lineage: Bacteria > Pseudomonadota > Alphaproteobacteria > Rhizobiales > Beijerinckiaceae > Methylovirgula. The sequence continues at coordinate 10,738 of JBKQRA010000058.1, forward strand.
ATTCCGCTCAAAAACGAAGTCCGCATCAGCGTCAGCATGAATCTATCGCAACCGATTTCGGACAAAGGATCGGTGGCGCAAATGCAGACCGATGCGCGCAAGACGGTCTATGAGCTCGCCGGCCAAGAATGCAAACTTCTGCTTGCGACGCTTGCGAGCGACTGCCGGCTCGAGCAGCTGAATGTCAATTCGAACGAGCAGTCGCAATATTATCGCGGCGACAATTCGACTCTGACGCTGGTGACGAGCAGCACGGCCTCCTTCCGCATTCGCCTGAAGGATTGAGCTGCGGCCACGCAGCTATTTTCACGGCGATCCAAACGTGCTTGGCTAAGACCAATCGGCGCCAGTGCGCCACCATCTTTGCCGGGCTCGTCATGAAGCAACTTGAACTCGAATTCGCGCCGCCGGAAGGCGATGAGCGCTCCAGCGTACGCATCATTTTGAACCCGATCGGCGAGTCGCCGACGAGCGGGCTGCCGACCGTCAGCATCAATTGCACCTCGATGGAGCAGCTCGAAGTGCAGATCCAAGTGCTGCAAAATCAGCTTGGGAAGATCCACAAGGAAGGCGCGAAATTCTTCAAAGTGCCGGTGAAGGAAGGCTAAGCGCCGCTGATGTTAACGCCGTCATTGCGAGCGGAGCGAAGCAATCCAGGGCTTTTCTGGATTGCTTCGTCGTTTCACTCCTCGCAATGACGCACACGAGTTTGAAAGGCCATTTTCAAGCGCCGAAAATGACTTGGGACAGCGGATATCTGCGCCCCGAAACTATTTCCAATGTTTCGGACGCAGCGCCTTCCGCTGTCGCTTTCAAATGTCCGGATTGAGAAGCCGCAGCACCATCCCGTCCATCTCTGGCTGAACGAGGATCATGCAGGTGAGCCGGCTGTTGTCGCGCTTCACCAGCTCCAAAGAGTCGATCATCATCTGCTCGAGCTCATGCGGCGGCTTCAGCTTCGGCAGCCATTCCGGATCGACATAGACGTGGCAGGAGCCGCAGCTGCAGGTACCGCCGCATTCGCCGCGGATGGTCGGAATGAAATTGGCCTGACCGACGCGCATCAGGATCGCGCCATTCTCGGCATCGACCGGATGCTCGATGCCGTTATGTTCGATAAAGGTGATCTTCGTCATGGGCGGGCCGCCTGTGCTTGGGTGCCGATCGTTCAAGCCATAAAGCTTCAAGCAATAAAAAGGCCGCCCAAAGGCGGCCTTTTGCGTCGTCGCGGCGCGAAAAGCTCAGCGCGAATAGAATTCGATGACGAGGTTCGGCTCCATCAGCACCGGATAAGGCACTTCCGACGGCAGCGGGATGCGCGTCATCTTGGCGGTCATCTTGTTATGATCGCTTTCGATATATTCCGGCACGTCGCGTTCGGCGAGACCGACGGCCTCCAGCACGAGAATCATCTGGCGCGAAGCTTCCTTCACCTCGATGACGTCGCCGACCTTCACCTGATAGGACGGAATGTTGACGCGGCGTCCGTTGACCTTGACATGGCCGTGATTCACGAACTGGCGCGCGGCAAAGACGGTCGGCACGAATTTGGCGCGATAGACCACCGCATCGAGGCGGCGCTCCAAAAGGCCGATGAGATTATCGACCGAGTCGCCCTTCATCCTGATCGCAGCGGCGTAATATTTACGGAACTGCTTTTCCGAAATATTGCCGTAATAGCCTTTGAGCTTCTGCTTGGCCTTGAGCTGCGTTCCGAAGTCGGTCGGCTTACCCTTGCGGCGCTGGCCATGCTGACCGGGGCCATATTCGCGCCGGTTGACGGGGCTCTTCGGGCGGCCCCAGATGTTCTGGCCCATACGGCGGTCGATTTTATACTTAGCTTCTGCGCGCTTCGTCATTCGCGTCCTCAGGTCTATTGAACCGAGCGAACGACAAGAAGGCGCCTGCGCCGGAAGCGCATCGCCGATCCGCGTCGTCCGCCCATATGTTTCGCATGGCGTTTCTCGAAAAAGTCTGCAACTTTTTCGCGCCATGCGCTGGCGGAGGTCCGCGCCCTCCTCTGCCGGCAAAGCCGGCCGACAGGCCACTGGTCGAAGACGGAAATGTCCGAGGACATAAGGTCAGAAGACAGCAGCCGCGGGTGCGTTCGGGCAAAAATGCCCGCTTCGGTCTCTCCAGGA
>JBKQRA010000059.1:0-3589 GCA_052144065.1 Methylovirgula sp.
CGCTTTCGCCCTAATCCCCATTCGATCCCGCCGCCATCTTTCGCCACGCCAGTGACATGGCGCCCAAGCTGCTTCTCAAGAGACAGTGACCAGGGGACGAGCTGAAATCCCAATCCGTCATCGATCATGGCGAATCGGCCAGACGTGAGGGTGAGGCGTTGACGGTAGACACCAGCCACAGTCTCACCGGCTGCCGCTGGGGTGTAGGGCAGTCCCGTGTCTTCCGAGAGCTTCGCGCCTGCCGCATCTAGCTCACGCCGCTGTAGCGTGGCGAGGAGATCGCTCTGCAGGATAATGCGTTGACCTTGGCGGCGAGCGAGCCCCTGTGACGCCAAATGCTCCGCCCGCGCCGTCATGGCGTCGCGGACCTCTCGTCCAAACCCGCCCATGGCGAGGGGTGGCGGCTCGCGCTCGACCAGCCGGTGATCGAGCCAAGTCGCCCCTTGCGCCGTCACCTGCTGGGGAATGTCAAAGTCCGATCGTGAGGCCAGCAAAAGCGTCGGCTGCTTTTCACCGGGGCTTCCGAAGCGGCGCACCTCGACGATGCCGCTGATGGGCGCGGAATGCTCGAAGGCTTCCACGCCGCGAAAACGAACATGGTGCACCCGTCCGTCGGTCCCGTCGATCACGGCATAAGCCTCGCCTGTCAGCTCATCGTGCAGGTGCTTGGCCACCAGGCGGCCGATAATCGGTGATGTTGGCGAGGGGGCGTCGATGACATAGTCGCCGATGCCACGATCCGAACCCTGTTCTGTAAACGCGCGGTGCATGGTTTTGATGATGTCGCCCCGCATGCCGAGATCGTGCAGGCTCCGTTCGGCGTCAAGCCCGACCTTCCATTCACCTGGGCCAGCGGGCATGGCGAGACCCATCTTTTCGAGACGCTGAAGCCGGCCGATCATCAGGCGGCGGATTTCGGGATCGCCCGCGGCGTGATTGTTGGGGCGAAGGTCGATCGTGCCGGTCTCATCGGCCGCGAGACGGATCTCTGCGTCAAGCCTCGTCCAGCGCTCTGCATCGACTTCCCGCTCCAAGGCGGAGCGCACCTCGTGCTCTAGCTTCGGCCCGAGTTCGATCGAGACGAGTTCCTCGGCGCGGGAGCGCAAGCCACGGCTGATATAGTCACGCGAAATGACCAGGTCCTGGCCATTCTGATCGAGCCCGCGCACCAGCATATGGACATGGGGATTGTCGGTGTTCCAGTGATCGACGGCGACCCAATCGAGCGTTGTTCCGAGGTCGGCTTCCATCTGCCGGGCAAGGTCACGGGTAAAGGCCCTAAGATCGGTCATCTCCCTAGCGTCCTCGGGCGAGACGATGAAGCGGAAATGATGCCGGTCGTCTTTGCATCGTTCGGCAAAGGCGGCATCGTCGGCGCGGTCCACCTCGGTATCGAACATGCGCGCCTTCTCACTGTTGCCCGTGACGCCGTCGCGCTTCAGATAGGAAAGATGCGCGGACATCGCTGCCGAACGGAAGGCCCGGCCTTGATGACGCGCGATCCGGGCCTTCACAACGACGCGGCGCTGCGGTGAGAACAGGCGATTGCGGCTGAAGGCGATCCGGCCTCGCCCGAAGGTCGATCGGCCGAAGCCGGAAGGGCGTCGAGTGGCGCCCGGCTGAGTGGCGGTATGCCCGGCCTTCTTTGCGGCGCGCAGCACCTGGTTGATGAAGCTCTTAGGCTTGCCGACACGGGTGCTGCGAATGCGGCCAGGCCGGACGCGGAACTCTTCGCCGCCGTCATTCATGGCCGCATGCTCCAAGATGGAAGAATGCGCTCAGTGCCGAAATCATCGTTATAATCACTGTCATTTTGCTGATGAGCGGCACGCCATCCGACCGACCGGCACGCCGAAAGCCAACCCATGTCAATGGGTTGTGGCTTGAGCGGCGATGGGCTTTTATCTAGCCGTAATCCCCTCCCGCGATTCGTGCTCAAATGCCCCACCGAAAAGCACACTCTATGATACGATAAGGCTGTCTGGTCATTCATCATGGGCTTACCTTGCTAGAGTGCCCGGACCGCACGGCGAATAGCGCATTGCCACTTGGTTCGAGTGACCCTTGTGCGGCTTTTGATACACGGTCCCGCTGATGTTCTCCGGAAGCAGGAATAGCGGATAATGTGCGGTTCGGTGACGGTTCGAGCGCAGTCACATCGACCATCTCCATGCTGGACGACGTCCGTTCAAATGCATCATGGAGAGCTACAAAAAGCGTTCCAGTGCGCGTGTTCCATTGATTTTCAAATGGTGACATTCTGGGTGCGAATCTCTTTTCGCTTACCATCGTCGCCTGCGCTCCGCTGGCATAGTTTGCGACAAATTTTGGCGACGGCGACGGGACGAATGTACTTTCCGGTTGACGTGGGAGTGTCGGCACACCGATTTTGGGAGCGAGCGCAGCGACATAATTGCGCGTCTCCTGGGGCAAGGGGCGCCCACACATGAGATAGTCTTCATATCGTCCGGGTCCCGCGTTGTAGGCGGCAAGGAATCCAGCGGGTCCGTAGCGGTCGTGCAACTCGTGTAGATAGGCCGCGCCAGCCAGAATGTTGCTGCGCGGCGCGTAAGGATCGGCGCCGAGATGGTAGCGAAACCGCAATTCGGCGTAGGTTTGAGGCATGATTTGCATCAGCCCATTGCACCTTTTGGCGACACCGCGGTTGTGTCGGCGTTGCTTTCTTGCTGCATGACGGCGCGAATCCAATGCACGGGCACGCTGAAGCGTTGCGCCGCCTCGGCAATATAAAACGCCCATGTGTTGGAGCCGGCCGTGCCAATCGACTTGGCTTTTCCGGCAAAAGCGACGAATGATGTGACGCTGAGGATCAGAAGAGCGATTAGGCAGGTCGTCGTCTTAGCGTGCGCAAATTTTGTCAGTGTCCGTGGATCTGGCTGGGACGAGGTGTAGATGCGGACTCTTGGAAGCATCCCTACGAGTCCAGGCGCCGGGAGAGGAATTGATCCACTGTTGAGCGCAACGGGTGCTTTGGTTTTGGCCGGAAGGGAAGAATGGTGATACCTTCGATCGAACCGAAAAATGGCTGCTTGTTTGCGGAAACTGTGCAAGATCATGGCGCCTCGAAGGTGTAGAGAGGAACCGCACGGCCGATGATCGAGGCAGCCGGTAGCGGGCCGAAATAGCGGCCATCGAGCGAATCGGTGGACTGCCAGTTCATAAGGAAGACTTCGCCCTCGGCGATCGTGCGGCAGCCCTGCCAATCGGGCAGCGGGCGGCCATAACGATCACGTTCGCGAGCGGTCGCCATCACTGTGTCATCGATCAGAATGTCGAGACGGATGCGGCAAACAATCTGGCCGGGGAGTCCGAGCACGTGCTTCAAAAGCGGTACGCCGCGCGGCAAATAATTGCGGGACGCGAGAAACTTCGCGATGGGCTCCGGAGGCGTGACCGCGACGAGATCGGCGACGCCCAGATGATCTTCCGGCAGGACACGATAGAGGCCGATCGGGACGCTCGCTGTCGGTGCGAGGAGTTTCGTGAATCGACGGACGAAGAAACGCGAGTCTTTCGAATGCCTTGTCTGCGCGGCGATTGTTCCGAGTTTGCGAACTGGAGTTGGAAT
>JBKQRA010000060.1:0-15778 GCA_052144065.1 Methylovirgula sp.
GGGTTCGGCCCTAAAAGCAACGCTATAGCCGAATTTGTCGAATAGCGGCAGGTCGGCGGTGCTCGACGCCACGATCGCGGCGTCGGCGGGCGAAACCTTGTGCGTCGTCAAGAGCTGATCGATGAAGGCGGCTTTGGCCGCGGGATCGAGCACAGGTTCTGCGAGGGCCGTGATCCGGTTGCCTTCCAGCACGAGCCGGTTGGCGGCAGCCTCGGTGATGCCGGCTTTCTGGCAGACCGGTCCGGCAAAGCAGGAAAAGCCGAAGGTCGCGACCGCCAAATGCGCCTGATTGGCGCGCAGCGTCTCGGCGAGCATTCGGGCGCCCGGCGTCATCATCATGCGTTTGCCGAGCACTTGCTGGAGGCAATCGGTCGTCCGACCCTGCAAAAGCGCGAAGAAAGCCGCGGTGCCCTCGGCATGAGCGATCTCGCCGGCCGCGACCTTGGCCGCGATTTCGGCGCGCTGCGACGCGACGCCGACGACGGCGGCGATCTCGTCGCTCGTCGTCTGGCGCAGCAGAACCTTGTCCATCTCAACAAGGAGCAGTTTCTTGCGCCGCCCTTGCGCCGGCTGGACGATGACATCGATCTGCGGGTCGGCGATCGCTTCGCGTAGCGCCTGAGCTGTGGCGCGACAATCGATCGGGCCTTGCGGAGTGAACGGAATATCCGCCGCTATGCCCTTGTCGAGCCAGACGGGGGCTTGCGCCCCTTCAAGCGTCTCGACGGTGCGGGCGGTGTGGCGCTCGGCGAGCGCGGGAAAACTGGGGTCGCAGAGGAGCGTTGCGATATAGGGAGCGGTTGGGTGCGTCATGATCGGGCCCAATTAAAAAATCGTGCCAGTTTCATAGCTCAATCCGGCCAGTTTGACGCTTCTTCCTCGTAATCGACCGAGACGAAAAAGAGCCCCTCTGCAGGCGCCACCATGCCGCAGCGGGCCCGGTCGCGAGACTCGAGCGCGGCGCGGAGATCGGCCGCCTGCCATTTGCCGGCGCCGACAAGCTCCAGCGAGCCGACCATGGAGCGCACCTGATGATGCAGGAACGAGCGCGCCGTGGCGCGGATTTCGATCGCCTCGTCTGCTTTCATCACATCGAGCAGGTCCAGCGTCCGGATCGGGCTTGTCGCCTGGCATTCGGCGGCGCGGAAGGTCGAGAAATCATGTCGGCCGATCAGCACTTGCGCGGCCTCATGCATGGCGCCGGCGTCGAGCACGCGCTTGACGTGCCAGGCGCGGCCAAGATCGAGCGTCAGCGGCGCGCGACGATTGATGATGCGGTAGAGATAATGCCGGCGCGTCGCCGAAAAGCGTGCGTCGAATGTGGTCGGCACGGGTTCGGCGCGAAGCACCGCCGCCGGCAGTGGCTTGAGATGCGCATTGAGCGCTTCGCGCAGCTGATAGGGTTCCCAGACGCGATCGAGATCGGCGTGTGCGACCTGACCCATCGCATGGACGCCGGCATCGGTGCGCCCGGCGCCCCGGATCGTCACCGGATGACCGCAGAAACCGGCGAAAGCCGTTTCGATCGCCTCTTGCACGGAGAGGCCGTTCTTCTGCCTCTGCCAGCCGACGAAGGGGCGCCCGTCATATTCGATGGTGAGCTTGTAGCGCGGCATTATCGGTTTGCTAGCGGGATCGAAGGCCGCTGGCTATAGCCCGATCTCCGCTGCGGTGACAAAGTACGGAGCCGGAGCGATCGTCCAGGTCGTGGTTTTCGCGGCAGAACAGCTTGATTTGAATCAACGTTTTGTTTCCAAATATCGGCAGAACGGATGGCATTCGCTGCCATCGGGGCCTGTGCGCGGCGAGACGCTGCGGCAGGAGAGTTCTGGTTGACCGAAGACGCGCCAGATTACGAGGAATCGGACATCGGCGGCGCGCCGCCTGCTGATTTTACTAAATTAGCTAAGGAACAGCTCAGTCAATTGCTGCACATCCCTGGCTTTGGAAGACGGTCCCTCGGTCTTGTTGTTTTGCTTTTGCTCATCACTTGGAGCGCGACGGGGATCTATAAGGTTCAGCCCGATGAGCAGGGCTTAATTCTGCGTTTTGGCAAATGGACCGAAACGATGCAGCCGGGGCTCCATTTCCACTTGCCTTGGCCGATCGAGACAGCGGTCTTCCCGAAAGTCACGCAGATAAACCAACTTCAACTCGGCCAGGCCTCAGACGCCGCCATATCGGCACGCGACAAACAGATGCTGACCGGCGACGAAAATGTCGTCGAAGCCGATGGCGCGATCTTCTGGCAGATTAAGGATGCCGGGCTTTTCCTATTCAATGTCGCAGATCCTGAAGTCGGACTCAGAATAGCTGCCGAAAGTGCGTTGCGTGCGGTCATCGCACGCATGCCTATTCAAGCAGCGCTTTCCGAAAAGCGGCAGCAAATTGCGGATGAGACAAAAGCCGTTTTGCAGAAAATCCTGGATGACGAGGGAACAGGAATCCTGGTCATACAGGTCCAGCTGCAGCGGATCGATCCTCCAAAGGAAGTTATCGACGCATTCAACGATGTCCAGCGCGCACGTGCTGATCAGGAGCGGGCGCGCAACGAGGCCCAGGCCTATGCCAATGACATATTGCCGCGCGCACGTGGCGAAGCGGGTCGGATTCGCCAGGAGGCCGAAGCCTATCGCGCCCAAGTCGTCGATCTGGCGGAAGGCGACGCGAAAAACTTCCTAGCCGTGTACCAAACCTATACGCAAGCCAAAGAAGTGACTGCATGGCGCTTATATCTTGAAAGCGTCGACGAAGTCCTTCGTAAGGCAAACAAGGTTGTCCTGGATTCATCCGGCAAAGGGATCGGAGAAGTGGTGCCTTATATGCCGCTCGGCGAGCCAGCGTCGCAAACATCGACGAAATCGAAATGAAACAACGCGCTCTTTTCGTCGTCGCTGCGCTTGGCATTGCGCTCTTTACAGCTCTGTCAGCCTGCTACACGGTTTCGGAAGGACAACGTGCTCTTGTCGTGCGGCTCGGCGCGCCGATCGCCGAAATCGACACGCCGGGGTTCCGGTTTAAGCTGCCCTTCCTCGATTCGATCATCGTCTATGATGCGCGTCTTCTTCTCCTTGAGCCACCAACGGAGGAAGTCATCCTTGGTGATCAAAAGCGTATTGTAACGCAGACCTCGACACGCTTTCGCATCGTCGATCCCTTGCGCTTTTACCTGTCCTTACGAACGGCCGAGCAGGCGAGCTCACAATTGGCGCTTGTTGTCGGCTCAGCTTTACGGCGGGAGTTCGGTCAGATCGATTTGCATGTTCTGCTCTCACCGGATCGCGAAAGGGTGATCCGGAACATCCAGCGGGACGTCGCGGAGAAATTCCGCCCTTACGGAGTCAATGTTGTCGAGGTACTTCTGCACCGCGCAGATCTGCCGGTTGAAACCAGTCAAGCGATCTATGACCGTATGAAATCCGAGCGTCAACGTGAAGCGAAGGAATTGCGTGCGCAAGGGTTCGAGTGGGCGCAGCAGATCCAGGCGCAAGCGGACCGCGAACGAACCATCATATTGTCAGAAGCCCAACGTGATTCTCGTATCACCCGCGGCGAGGGTGACGCGCGCGCAAACCTTGTACTCGGTGAGGCCGTCAATCGGGACCCCCAATTTTACAAGTTTTATCGTGCGTTGCAGAGCTATCGGCAGGCGCTCGCCATATCGGCGCCGACCATCATCCTCTCGCCGGACATGGAATTTCTGAAGCTCTTCAAGGCAGGTCCGCAAGCCAAAGATTTGGCCGTAGGAACAGAACACAGTGCCACTACTGAACCGCCAAAAGGAAATTGATGATGCAGGCTTCGCCCGTGTCCGCGTCGGTATCCGGGGCCGTGCCGAAACTTGGCGCGCTCCGGGCTTATGCTGTCGTCCTAGGACCGGGACTCGTCGCGATGCTGGCAGATACCGATGCCGGCAGCGTCATGACGGCGGCGCAGAGCGGAACACAGTTTGGCTATGGTTTGTTGCTGTTCCAGTTCGCCGTCATACCTAGCATGTATCTCGCTCAGGAATTGGGCTTGCGTCTCGCACTCGGCACTGGCCGCGGCATGGGCGAATTGGTCCGCGCGCGCTTCGGGCCTGCCGCCAGCATTGTCGTGACTGCGGTTCTCGCAATCAGTTGTTTCGGAGCGCTGGTGACGCAATTGAGTGGGCTCGCCGCTGTCGGCCAGTTGCTCGACATACCCGTGTGGCAGACAATCGCCGTCGCAGTGGCAGGCATCTCGGTGATGGTCGTAACCGGCTCGTATCACTCCGTTGAGAGGATCGCGATCTTTTTCGGTGCCTTTGAACTCGTCTTCGTCTTTGCCGCATGGAAATCGCATCCGGATTTGCATCAGATCGCGGCGGGAGTCGGTGCCATGCCGATCCATGATCCGCGTTATTTGTATCTTCTCGCGGCCAATCTCGGGACCAGCGTGATCCCTTGGACGATTTTCTATCAGCAGTCGGCGGCAGTCGATAAGGGCCTCAAGCTTTCCGATCTGCGGTTGGCTCGGATCGATACGCTCGTCGGTGCACTGATCTGCCAGATCGTGACGAGCGGTATATTGATCACTGTTGCAGCCAACAGTGGGCATGATGGCGCTGCGGCTACGGATGTGCGGGCTTTCGCGCAAATGTTCGAGCATGCATTGGGGCGCGGGTCAGGCACCTTGTTGTTCGGGGCTGGCCTGATGGGAAGCGCACTCGTTGCTACGGTCGTCGTTTCGCTTGCTTCGGCCTGGGCCATCGGCGAAGCGACGGGATTACGTCATTCGCTGGAGCATCATCCCAAAGAGGCTCCGTGGTTTTACGCGAGCTTTGTCGCACTGCTCGTGGTCGGTGGCGCCTATGTGTCCTCAGGAGTCAATCTGGTTGGACTGACTATTGCCATCGGCGTCCTCAATGCCGTGCTCCTGCCGGTTGTTCTGGTCTTTCTTTTTCTCCTTGCGCGCAGCGAATTGCCGCCCTCGCTCAGGCCCTCCGGCGCAACCGGTCTTGCCACGGCCTTCGTTCTGACCGCCACATCAGCGGTCGCTCTTTATACCGGCCTCGTCGGAGCGTTCGGATGATGCGGACGCATGGCGCGATGGGGCAAGGTAAGCGGACATGAACGGGGCGTTCGCGGCATCTTGGATCGGCGGTTTGGCGCAGATTTTCTTCCTTGATCTGCTGCTGAGCGGCGACAATGCCATTCTTATTGCGCTTGCATGCCGCGGTTTGCGTAGACGTGACATCCCGCGCGCAATTTTTTTTGGGACAGCGGGCGCAATTCTGTTGCGTGTCCTGCTTACCACGATCACAGGAGCGCTCATTACGCTCCCCTATCTCAAGCTGTTGTGTGCGGTCGTGTTGCTTGTGATCGCGGTCAATGTCGCTGCTGCACACGCGGGCGACTCTGAAAAGGCTGAGTCGGATATTGAAAACGAGGGCTGGCGCGGAGACATTATCGGCGCCGCCATGGTAGTCATTATAGCAGATGCGATCATGAGCCTCGATAATATCGTCGCTCTGGCCGCAGTGTCGAAGGGCAACTTCTGGCTTCTCGCTGCCGGACTTGCGGTGAGCATACCCTTATTGGTCTATGGCGGCACTTTGTTGACCGGCCTTTTGAAACTCTATCCGGCGCTCATTCCGTTAGGGGGGGCCGTCCTTGGCTGGACTGCGGGAGATCTCGCGAGCGGCGATCCTGCAATTGCCGATTGGGTCAGTAAACAAGCACCTGCGCTGATTTACGTCCTTCCGATCGCAGGGGCGATTTTCGTGCTGGTGCAGCAAAGCATAGCGAAGCAAGAGCGCTCCGCTGTCAGCCGGCCAGCTCTTTCGTCTCCAAAACGCCGGCTGCGGCCACGGCCCACTCTGTCTATGATGCCACAGAAGGCTGAGGTAATATGCGCTTCGGCGTCGGCGACAATGAGCGTACCCGCTGCAAAGCCCGCGCAGGATCCGGTCAGGGGTGACGTCGCCCGTCCGCTCTCCGAGTCGACGCCGATAGAGACCGGGGGTGTCGAGGAGCGTGTCGTGCTCTTCGGGCTCATTGGCCTCTTCCTCATCGTCGGTATTTTCGTTGCCGTCGTGCTCTTTGTGGCCTCGGGCTCCTTCTTTGCCGGCGGTTAGGCGGTTAGAAAGCGGCTCTGCGATTTTTGTAATATCCGCTCAGGATCAAGAGCTGCAGTCTCGGCAAGCTTGGCTTTTGTCAAGTGAAGACCATTCGGCCAGCACAGGGGCGGCAGAGTTCTTGCTCGGTCAATTTGCCCGCGTCGAACGATTTGAAGCAGAATGGACGGCACGACAGAAATCTCTCCCAGTGAAGCCGGAACCATCCTGACGGTCGATCTCGATGCGATCGTCGCCAATTGGCAGACCCTGCGGATGGTCTGTGGCGATGCGGAATGCAGCGCCGTCGTCAAGGCGGATGCCTATGGGTTGGGCCTGAAGCCCGTCGTCAAGGCGCTCTATGAGGGCGGCTGCAAGACCTTCTTCGTGGCGCACCCCTTCGAGGGCCGCGCGACGCGTGCCATCGCGCCGACAGCTACAATCTATGTCCTGAACGGCATGCGGCCCGACACGGCTCCGCTTTATGCCGATTTCAATCTCATCCCGGTGCTGTGCTCCGTGCCGGAGATCGAGGATTTCGGCCAATATTGCGCCGTGTCGCGGCGGCGCACGGCGGAGGGCGGTCTGCTGCCGGCGGCCTTCCGGCTGGAGACCGGCCTGCTGCAGCTCGGCCTCAAGCCCTATGATCTCGAACATGGCAGCCATCTGGCGCATCTGTTCGATGTGCGCCTCATCATGACGCAGCTCGCGCGCGCCAAACACGAGGCGGTGATCGCCAAGCAGATCGAGAAATTCGAGGCGATGCGGACGGTCAAATATCCGCATGTGCCGGCCTCGATCGCGCATTCGGGCGCGATCTTCCTCGAAGCTAATCCGCTCTATGATCTGGTGCGGCCGGGCTATGCGCTCTATGGCGGCAATCCTGTGCCGGGACGGCCGAACCCGATGAAGCCGGTGGTGCGGCTCGAAAGCCAAGTCATTCAGGTGCGCATTCTGGAGCCGGGCGAACGCGTGAGCGAGGATCAAAGCTGGGTCGCGCGCGGGCCGCGCCGCATCTCGACGATCAGCGCTGGTTTTGCCGATGGCATTCCGCAAAGCCTCACCAAGACCAAAAACGGCGCCGGCGGGTTCGTGATCTCGCAGGGCAAGCGCTGTCCCTATATCGGCGCGGTCGAGATGGATCTCGTCGCGATCGACACAAGCGATTCCGGTTACGTCGAGCGCGGCGATATCGTCGAGCTGATCGGGCCGACGATTACGATCGACGATTTCGCCGCGATGGCGGGGATCAGCGGCTATGAGGCTTTGACGCGGCTGGGGCCGCGCTGCCATCGCCGCTATCAGAAGCTGTGAGCGACGCCCCCACAGCCAACCGCGTCCCGTTCAAAAATTCCTTCGCCGTCATCGGCGCTTTGCCGGCACGCTGGGCGATCAGCAGACGCAATACGCCGTCACCGCAGGCGATGCCGAGCGCATCGTCGATAATGGTGCCGGGGACGCCTGAACCCTTCTCCGGCTGGCTGCGCAAAACCTTGATGCGCTCAGGGCCCTTGCCGAAATCGGCTTCGAAAAAGGCGCCGGGGAAAGGCGAGAGACCGCGCACGAGATTGTTGAGCTCTTGCGCCGGCTTCGTCCAATGGATGCGGGCTTCCGCCTTGTCGATCTTATGCGCGTAAGTCACGCCCTCTTCGGCTTGCGGCGTGAAGCTGAGCGTGCCGTCGGCAAGCTTGTCGAGGGCGCGCACAAGGAGATCGGCGCCGAGTTCGGAGAGCCGGTCATGCAGCTCGCCGGCGGTCATATCCGGCGCGATCGCAATTTTCGCGGCAAGGCCGACGGGGCCGGTATCGAGCCCTTCCTCCATTTGCATCACCATAATACCGCTCTCGGTATCGCCGGCCATGATGGCCCGCTGAATGGGCGCGGCGCCGCGCCAGCGCGGCAGCAGCGAAGCATGCAGATTGAGGCAACCGCGGCGCGGCGCATCGAGAATGGATTTCGGCAGGATGAGCCCATAGGCGACGACGACCGCGACATCGGCAGCGAAACCGGCAAACTGCGCGGCTTCTTCTTCGCTTCTCAGGCTCTTTGGCGTGAGGACAGGGATGCCATGCCGTTCGGCGGCGGCATGAACGGGCGAGGGCACGAGCTCGAGGCCGCGGCGCCCGCCAGGCTTTGGCGCGCGCGTATAGACCGCCGCGATCTCATGGCCTTTGCTGATGAGGGCTTCGAGCACGGGAACCGAGAATTCCGGCGTGCCCATGAAAACGATGCGCAAGTGACGCCCGCTCCCCGGTCGTGAAAGGCGCAGGGCGCCGCGATGTCGCGCGGCTTCGCCCGGGCTTAAGTCCGGGCCGAAACGCCGTGCTCTTCGGCGATGCGTTTCGCCGATTTGTTGAACTTCTTCAAGATACGCTCGCGCTTCAGGCGCGAGATATGATCGATGAAGAGAACGCCGTTCAAATGGTCGATCTCATGCTGCACGCAGGTGGCAAGCAGGCCGTCGGCATCGATTTCCTGATGCTTGCCGTGCTCGTCGAGATAGCCGACCTTGACCTTGGCAGGGCGGAACACCTCTTCCCGGTATTCGGGGATCGAGAGGCAGCCTTCCTCGTAAGAAGATTGCTCCTCCGAGGCCCAGAGGATCTCGGGGTTTGCGAGCAGCAGCGGCTCGGGCTTGGCGTCTTCTTCCTCGCGGCGCGAGACATCGATGACGATGACGCGCTTGGCGACGCCGACCTGGATCGCGGCTAGGCCAATGCCGGGCGCGTCATACATGGTCTGCAGCATGTCATCCATGAGCGCGCGCACTTCGAGATCGACGCCCGCGACAGGGTCGCTTTGCAAACGCAGCCGGCGGTCCGGCAGAGTGATAATCGGTTTCAGGGCCATGGCTCTCTATGCCGTTCGAAACATGCCACAGATCATGTGACAGGACATGCTCATGACATAAGCATCAAGGGAGAATTGGTCAAACGCCGCTTCAGATTCCGCCTGCCGGCTGGGCCACCCCGAAGCGCCGCTTTCCGTCAAGCAAAGCCTGCGCCGTCAGGCGACGCGCACCGTGCGCAGAAAATCCTCGACCTGTTGCGACAGGACGCCGGCCTGGCTGGTCAATTCGGTCGCCGATTTCAGGAGCGCTTTTGCCGCCGCGCTCGAATCGCCGGCCGAATGCGTCGCGCCGACGATGTTCGACGTCACCGCATTGGTGCCTTGCGAGGCTTCGGCGATCCGCCGGGCGATTTCCTTGGTCACCAGCGCCTGCTCTGCGACCGCTTCTTCGACCGCATAGGCAATGGCGCTGACTTGCCGCGTGGTGCCGGCGATCGAGGCGATGAAGGAAGTGACATGCTGTGTCGCGTCCTGAATGCCCGCGACCTGGGCCCCGATCTCCGCCGTCGCGCGGGCCGTCGCATCGGCGAGGCTTTTCACTTCCTGTGCGACGATCGCGAAGCCGCGGCCGGATTCGCCGGCGCGCGCCGCCTCGATGGTGGCGTTGAGCGCGAGCATATTCGTTTGGCCTGCGATGCTGCGGATGAGCTCGACGATGCCGCCGATCCGATCCGCGACGGCGGCGAGGCTTTGCACTTCGACCTGCGTGCGATCGGCTTCGCCAGCGGCCTGTCCGGCGATCAGATTGGATTGATGGACTTGCGTGGCGATCTCGCCGATCGCCTTCGACAGATGGTTGGTCGCCGTCGAAATCGCTTCGACGCTGGCCGCAGCCTCTTTGGAAGAGGTAGCCGCCGCCATTGATTGGAGATTGGTCGTCTCGGCGGAGCGGGTGAGGGTCGATGCGGTCGTGCGCAAATGTTCGGCGGTCGACAGAACATTGCCGGCTATCCCGCCGACCGCCTTTTCGAAGGACGTCGCCAGCTGATTGAAGGCTTGGCGGCGTTCTTCTTCGCGTAATTCCAGATGGACGTTCAGGGCAAAGGCCATATCGAGCATGATGGCCTTCAGCACCGCGGTCCGCAGTTGCCGGTGGTGGCCGCGGCCGAAGAAGGGCAGGCCTTTGCGCGGCAGGCGCTGGGAGATCGCTTCGATAATCCGGGTCGCGACGAAGCTGTAACCGCCGATGTACCATTGCGGATCGAGACCGAAGGCGCGCCGCATTTCTGAGATCGATTGCGCCGAAGCGATATAGTCGTCGTCGCAGCGGCCTTCGAAGATCAGCGCCCAATGGCGGATCTGATTCTCAGTCGAGGCGCGGATGGTCTCGTCGTTCTGATAGGCGGAGGCGCCGCCGCTGAAGCGGCGGATATGCCGATAGAGCGTCTCAAGCGACTCAGCGAAAGTCGCAAGCAGGAAATCCTTATGGACGCGCAACAGCGCGACGGATCGATCGTCAAGCTCGTAATAGCGACGGAGATCGTCGAGGGTGATGTTGCCGGCCATTGGTAATGTGACCTAACGGGTTGCGCGAAGCTTAGGCGCGCTATGGTTAGCGTTTCGTAACGATTGCGGTCGAGCAGGTGCTTGGGGCTCGAAACGTCCCGGCTGCAACGCGCTGCGGCCGCCTCTGTTGCCGCCCCCACGGACTTTAATTCGCAAAGGCGCGTGGATTGCGGGCATCGATGTCGCCGGCTGTTCTTAATTCGTTCCTAAGTGCGCCCGAATCGGCTAACACTTCCAGAATGGATCGTTTTCTCGCCGACTTTTCGTCCGTGCCGATCAGCAGCACTGAAATCGTGCTCGCGCTGTGCGGCCTCGTTTGCGTGGGATTGCTTGTTGTCGCGATTGTCGCCATCCGCGCGAGCGGGGCGCGTCGGCGCGAGGCAGCACTTGCCCAACAGCAGCAGGCGGAATTGACGGGGCAGCTCGCCGCCTTGATGCAATTGCATGCGGAGTTGACCGGCCGGATGCGCGGCATGGGTGAATATCTCGGCGCCCGCCATTCCGATCTCGCTAGGCTCGTCTCCGAACGGCTCGATGCGGTTGGCGCCCGCGTCGGGCGCGGCCTCGAAGATCAGAGCCGGACGGCAAATGAGAGCCTGTCGAAGCTCAATGAAAGGCTCGCGGTCATCGATGCCGCGCAGGCGCGTCTGACCGGGCTGACCGAAGAAGTGATCGGGCTCAAGGACATTCTTGCCAATAAGCAGGCGCGCGGCGCGTTTGGGCAGGGCCGCATGGAAGCGATCATCCGCGATGCCTTGCCGGCGTCCGCCTATGAATTCCAGCCGACGCTATCGAACCGCTGCCGTCCCGATTGCGGCATTCGTTTGCCGGGCGATGATCGCCTGCTCGTCATCGATGCGAAATTTCCGCTGGAGTCCTTCACCGCTTTGAAAGCGGCGGACAGCGAAGACGCGCAAAAGCAGGCGCAGGCACGGGTGCGCGCCGATGTCGGCAAACATATCCGCGATATCGCCGAGCGCTATTTTCTCGCCGGCGAAACGCAGGATCTGGCGGTGCTCTTCGTGCCGTCGGAATCGCTTTACGCTGATCTCGCGGAACATTTCGAAGACGTGATTCAAAAGGCGCATCGCGCCCGCATCATCATTGTCTCGCCGTCGCTGCTCGTCATGGCGGTGCAGGTCATGCAGGCGATCGTGCGCGATGCGCGCGTGCGCGAACAGGCGCATCAGATTCAAATCGAGGTCCGCAATCTCGTTGAAGATGTCGTGCGATTGCGCGAACGTGCCGGCAAGATCGCGACGCATTTTCGTCAGGCGCAAGATGACGTCGCGGCGATTGGTATCTCGGTGGAGAAGATCGCCAAGCGTGGCGAGCGCATCGATCAGATGGATTTCGAGCAGCCGGCGAGTGATCAAGCGGACGTGATCGCCACGCCTCTCGCCAAAGCGGCCCGACTTTAGGTGCTACGCACAAACGCGGCACGATTGTCTTATAGGCAGTCGAATATGATTAATTAATAAGCATTTAGATCAATATATAATCAAATTTGGCCTGGATCCCGTTTATTCAGTAAAATTTATGATGCTCAAATGAGCAAAATTCGATGCATTTTGCCACCTTTTAGACCTTTTTGATGAGGCTGAAGCTTTGTTAGAAGTTAACGTTGCCTGTAATCTTGGCACGGCCTTTGATCAGGGTCTTGAGCGCGACTGCCGATAACGGCTGCCGCGCTCAAGACCGCATCATGAAGGTTCGCAGCTCAGAAGTGGTTTTTGACTGCGGCTAAAGCTAGGGGGAGCGACATGAAAATCGTGATGGCGATCATCAAGCCGTTTAAGCTCGACGACGTGCGCGAAGCGCTCACCGCGGCGGGGGTCCACGGCATGACGGTAACCGAAGTCAAAGGCTACGGCCGCCAGAAAGGCCATACCGAGATCTACCGCGGCGCTGAATACGCCGTGCAATTCCTGCCCAAACTTAAAATCGAAGTCGCGGTACAAGCAGAGCTCGTTCAGCGGGTCGTCGAGTCTGTCTCGGCTGCAGCGCGTACCGGTGAGATTGGCGATGGCAAAGTCTTTGTCACGCCGCTCGAGCAAGCATTCCGCATCCGCACCGGCGAGCGCGACGCCGACGCCATCTAAAAAATCCCTAAAATTCCCAGGAGTTGAGAGATGAAGCTTGTTCCGTCATCCCGGACCGCGATTGTCGTGGGTCTTGGGCTTCTCGGCGTAGCCGCGCTTTGTACAGTAGCGATGGCCCAAACCCCGGCACCGATGCCGGCCCCGGCTGCTCCCCCGCCGCCGGTTCCCAACAAGGGCGACACGGCGTGGATGCTGATTTCGAGCGCCCTCGTTCTGATGATGTCGATCCCCGGCCTCGCGCTTTTCTACGGCGGTCTCGCGCGCACCAAGAACGCTCTGTCGATCCTTACGCAGGTTTTCGCAATCGTCGCGATGGTCGGCATTCTGTGGGCGCTCTATGGCTATTCGATCGCGCTCGGCGACACGAGTGGTCCGTATGTCAGCTGGATCGGCGGTCTCGGCAAGGTCTTCCTCAAAGGCGTCGATGCCAATGCGGTCGTGCCGACCTTCTCGAATGGCGTCGTCATTCCTGAACTCGCCTATATGGTCTTCCAAATGACCTTCGCGATGATCACCCCTGCACTGATCATCGGCGGTCTGGCGGAACGCACCAGATTCCCGGCGATCATGCTGTTCATCTTCCTCTGGGTGAGCCTGATCTACTTCCCGATCGCACATTGGGTCTGGGCGGCTGCCACTCCCGACGACATCGCCAATGCGGCTAAAGCGCTTGCGGCGGCAGCGACACCTGCTGCGAAAGCTGCGGCGCAAGCCAAGCTCGATGCGGTCAATGCGGGTGCCGGTTGGCTCTCGCAGGCGGGCGCGCTCGACTTCGCCGGCGGCACCGTCGTCCATATCAACTCTGGTATCGCCGGTCTTGTCGGCGCTCTGATCGTTGGTCCTCGTCTCGGCTACGGCAAGGAGAACTTCCCGCCGCATTCGCTGACGATGAGCATGATCGGCGCTTCCTTGCTGTGGGTCGGCTGGTTCGGCTTCAATGCGGGCTCGAACCTCGAGGCCAATGGCACGACATCGCTCGCCTTCGTCAACACCATGCTTGCGACCTGCGCCGCGGCGCTCTCCTGGCAGTTCGTCGAATGGGCGGTGAAGGGCAAGCCCTCGCTCCTCGGCCTCATCTCGGGTGCGGTCGCGGGTCTCGTCGCCGTTACGCCGGCGTCTGGCTTCGCCGGAGTGATGGGTTCGATCGTTCTCGGCCTCATGGTCTCGCCGATCTGCTTCTTCTTCGTCGCCTTCGTGAAGAACAAGCTGCATTACGACGACGCGCTCGACGTGTTCGGCGTGCACTGCATCGGTGGCATCACCGGCGCTCTGATGACCGGCATTCTGGTCAATCCTGCGCTCGGTGGCGTCGGCATCACCGACTACACCAACTTCGCGCATGGCAATGCCGGCACCTACGATCTCGTCACGCAGATGATCGCGCAGGGCAAGGCCGTGCTCGCCACGCTGCTCTATTCGGGCATCGGCTCCGCCATCCTCTTCAAGGTGGTCGATCTGATCGTCGGCCTGCGGCCGAAGCCGGATGGCGAGCGTGAAGGTCTCGACGTGACCGATCACGGCGAGCGCGCTTACAACTACTGAGAGCCTTAAACAACGTTTGATCGCGGCGGGATTCGTCCCGCCGCGATTATGCTACCGACGGTGCGCATTCGGACTGGGGAGACGGGATCGGATGCGATCTGACGGCGCAGTGAAGCGCGCGTCATTTATGGGCCGAGACTGATATGGGCCAAGACTATGGGCCGCGATTGAGCGGCCGGGGCTTAGCGTAATCGTTTGAGAGATGGGAGAGGGAGTGTCATGAAAACCGCCAATGACGTGCTCAAGGCGATCAAGGACAATGACGTCAAATATGTCGATCTTCGCTTCACCGATCCGCGCGGCAAGTGGCAGCATGTCACTTTCGACGTGAGCCTCATCGAGGCGGATACTTTTTCCGAAGGCCTGATGTTCGACGGCTCGTCGATCGCCGGCTGGAAGGCGATCAATGAATCGGACATGACCCTCATGCCCGATCCGGCTTCGGCCTGCATGGATCCGTTCTTCGCCGCGCCGACCATGGCGATCGTCTGCGATATTCTGGAGCCGACCACCGGCCAGCCCTATAACCGCGATCCGCGCGGCGTCGCCAAGCGCGCCGAGGCCTATGTCGCCTCGACCGGCATCGGCGACACCGCCTTTTTCGGGCCCGAGGCCGAGTTCTTCGTCTTCGACGACGTGCGCTTCGCCGCGACCCCCTACAACACCGGCTTCGTCCTCGATGCGACGGAACTGCCGACCAACAGCGATACGCCCTATGAGGGCGGCAACCTCGGCCACCGCATCCGCACCAAGGGCGGCTATTTCCCGGTGCCGCCGCAGGATTCGGCGCAGGACATGCGCGGCGAAATGCTCGCCTCCATGGCGGCGATGGGCGCCAAGGTCGAAAAGCACCACCACGAAGTCGCCTCCGCGCAGCATGAGCTGGGCCTGAAGTTCAGCCCGCTCACCGTGATGGCCGATCAGATGCAGATCTATAAATACTGCATCCAGCAGGTCGCGCAGAGCTACGGCAAATCGGCGACCTTCATGCCGAAGCCGGTCTATGGCGACAATGGCTCGGGCATGCATGTGCATCAGTCGATCTGGAAGGGCGGCAAGCCGCTGTTCGCCGGCAATAAATATTCGGACCTGTCGGATGAATGCCTCTATTACATCGGCGGCATCATCAAGCATGCGAAGACGCTGAACGCCTTCACCAACCCGTCGACCAACTCGTATAAGCGTCTGGTGCCGGGCTTCGAGGCGCCGGTTCTGCTCGCCTATTCGGCCCGCAATCGCTCGGCCTCCTGCCGCATTCCCTATGCGTCGAACCCGAAGGCCAAGCGCGTCGAAGTGCGCTTCCCCGATCCGATGGCCAACCCCTATCTCGCCTTCGCGGCGCTGTTGATGGCGGGCCTCGACGGCATCACCAACAAGATCCATCCCGGCGACCCGATGGACAAGGATCTCTACGATCTGCCGCCGGCGGAGCTGAAGCAGATCCCGACGGTGTGCGGCTCGCTGCGCGAAGCGCTCGCCAATCTCGACAAGGACCGCGCCTTCCTGAAGGCCGGCGGCGTCTTCGACGACGATTTCATCGACGCCTATATCGAGCTCAAGATGGGCGAAGTGCTGCGCTTCGAGATGACCCCGCATCCAGTCGAATTCGACATGTATTATTCGAACTGAGACGCCCCAAAGCGTCCCAGCCGAAGGACATCAAACAACACTCATCAAATGCGGCCCAAGGGCCGCATTTTTT
>JBKQRA010000061.1:0-67353 GCA_052144065.1 Methylovirgula sp.
TCCTGGCGCATATTGTCGAGAATGAAATCGCCGCGATCGGTCTTTACCGTGAGAATCGTATGGCCTTCGCCGTTCTCGTCGCGCACGATGGTCATGAGCAAAGCCTGGCGCGGGAAGCCGGCATCGACCAGCAGCTTGCGCTTCCACAAAGCGTAGATCTTGCAGTCGCCCTTGCCGTCGGTCGGATAGTCCCAGTGATCGAGCATCGTGCCCCAATGATCGTAATTGGAGATCGGGATGATCGTCTGGTTCACGAGATGGTTTACCTTGTTCAAGGTCTTCCAGATCTCGGGCGTGACGCTGATATCGGTCGGCGCGAGCACGGGCTGATTGCATTCCTGCGGCTGCCGATGACAGAAATCGACCCAGCCATAAGGCACCGAGGTTGGCGCGCCAGTCGGCTCATAGGTCGCGCTCGGCGTGATCGTGCCGGCCTGGCTTGGCGTCGCGAAGAGCAGTGCCGCCATGAAGGAAGTCGCTAAGAAAGTTCGAACAAACGCTTGTACACGCATTGATATTCCCCCGCATCGAGGCGGGGTCTCAAGAAGACCTCGCCTGTCACGCGGGTGAATTTGGCCGGAGTGTTTTGGTGAGTTCGGAAGCGAAAATGTACAATTTTACGCAATCGGCCAGATTCCGATCTGAGGCCGATCCACCTCGCAGTCGCGGTAAATGACGAATGAAAATGCGGCTCTTTCTCATTGCGGGGGAGGCATCGGGCGACCAGCTCGGCGCCGGGCTGATGCGCGCGCTGGCGCTGGCCGAGCCTGAGGTCGCGTTTTCAGGCATCGGCGGGCCGGCGATGCAGGCCGCCGGGTTGTCGAGCCTATTTCCCCTCGAAGATCTCGCGGTGATGGGGGTGGTGCCAGTGCTCAAGCGCCTGCCACTTCTGCTGGCGCGGTTGGATGAGGCGGTCGGTGCCGTGCGTGACGTGCAGCCCGACGCACTGATCATCATCGACAGTCCCGACTTCACCCATCGCGTTGCCAGGCGCTGCCGGCGCTTTCTGCCGAAGCTGCCCATCATCGATTATGTCAGCCCGACCGTCTGGGCCTGGCGGCAGGGCCGGGCGCGCAAGATGCGCGCCTATATCGATCATGTGCTCGCGCTTCTGCCGTTCGAGCCCGCCGCCTATCGGCGTCTCGATGGCCCGCCCTGCAGCTATGTCGGCCATCCGCTGATCGAACGCCTCGATGTGTTGAAGCCGCGTGAGGATGATTTACGGAGGCGTAACCAAGACCCGCCGCTGCTTTTGCTTCTGCCCGGCTCGCGCCACAGCGAAATCGCGCGCTTGATGCCGATTTTCAAAGAGACTCTTGCACGGGTGAGCCACGAGATGGGGGTGCTGGACGTTGTGCTTCCAGCCGTCCCGCATCTTGCGGAAGAGATTGCAAGCCATATTGCGGCTTGGCCGGTAAAGCCCGTGCTCGTACAGGGCGAAGCGGAAAAATTTGCGAGCTTTCGTCGCGCGCGCGCGGCGCTGGCCGCATCGGGGACGGTAACGCTCGAACTCGCCCTCGCCGAAGTTCCGCAGATCGTCGCCTATCGCGTCTCTCCCCTCGAAACGCTGCTACGGCCTTTTATTAAGGTACCGTCGATCGTGCTGCCCAATCTGATCCTCGGCGAAAATGCCGTTCCGGAATTTCTGCAGGAGGCCTGCACGCCGGAGGCGCTGACATCGGCTCTCGTCGGCCTGCTGCGCGATGGCCCGGAGCGGGAACAACAGATTGCGGCTTTCCCGAAGGTCACGGTGGCGATGGCCTTGCCCGGCGGCGAAACACCCAGCGCGCGGGCAGCTTCGATCGTGCTCTCGACGGCCAAAACGCGCCAAAAGTCATAAAAAGCATTTAAAAATAATAAGGTAAATTGCCTGGATTTGAAGAACGATTGCCGGTATGGGCGTCCGGTAAAGTCTCACCATTGACAGACGGACCAATTTTCATATTAAATTTGTAGACTAAGTGTAATTACGGATGGGGTCCGTAGAAAAGGTAGCCGCCGATGGCCATCGATTGGCACGGGATCAACTATCTCTATTCCCTGTCGGGATTCGTCGTCGGCATGCTTGTGGGCTTCACGGGGGTGGGGGGCGGCTCGCTGATGACACCGCTCCTCGTTTTGCTCTTCGGCTTTGCGCCGTCCGCCGCGGTCGGCACCGATCTGCTTTATGCCGCCATCACTAAGACCAGCGGCACCCTCGTTCATGGCTTCAACAAGACCGTCGATTGGCGGATCGTCGGTCGTCTGGCGGCCGGCAGCCTTCCGGCCACTCTGCTCACCCTCGCCTGGCTCAAATATTTTGGAGTAGGCGACCATCACGCCAACAGCGTGATCACGACCGTTCTCGGCATCGCACTGATCCTGACTGCGGCGACGTTGCTCTTTCGCAAATGGCTGCTCGAGCATGTGTCGCGTTTCACCGAAAGCCTGTTGGACCGCCAGATCAAGTGGATCACCGTTTTCCTCGGCATCTTCCTCGGCTTCCTCGTGACGATTTCTTCGGTCGGCGCGGGCGCCATCGGCGCGACGGTTCTGATCCTGCTCTATCCGAAGCTGCCGATTGCCCGCATCGTCGGCTCGGACATTGCCCATGCGGTGCCTCTGACGCTGA
Source organism: Methylovirgula sp. (assembly GCA_052144065.1). GTDB lineage: Bacteria > Pseudomonadota > Alphaproteobacteria > Rhizobiales > Beijerinckiaceae > Methylovirgula. The sequence goes on from JBKQRA010000061.1 coordinate 2,612, forward strand.
TCGCCGGTCTCGGCCATTGGTATCTCGGCTCGATCAATTTCGGCCTTTTGTTTTCGCTGCTGATCGGCTCCTTGCCGGGCATCGCCATCGGCAGCCAGCTCGCCGTCTATGTGCCGGACCGTCTGCTGCGGACGATCCTTGCGGGCACGCTTGCGGTCGTCGGCGCCAAGCTCGCCATCTGATCGAGGATCGCCGCGACACCTTGACGAAGGCGTGACCTGCCGCTCGTCTAACCTTGTGATATTGGAATGGGAAAGGCTGCGGCACGGTCATGCGCCAAGCCTCCGTGTCTCCAGGAGCAAAGGCCTATGGTCAAGGTGGTGCAGGTTCAAGACTTCGGCGGTCCCGAGGTCATGCAGATCGTGGATATCGAGCTTCCTCCGCCGGGGCCCGGCGAAGTGCGCGTCCGCAATCATGCGATCGGCGTCAATTACATCGACGTCTATTTCCGCACCGGCCATTACCCCGTGCCGCAAAAGCCCTTCATTCCCGGCAATGAGGCGGCGGGCGAAATCATCGCGCTGGGCGAGAAGGTTAAGGGTTTCAAAATCGGCGACCGGGTCGCCTATGTCGCCAATCTCGGCTGCTATGCGCAAGAGCGCAATGTCGATGCGACGCGGCTGATCAAGCTGCCGAAGGCGATCTCCTATGAGACCGCAGCGGCCATGATGCTCAAGGGTCTGACCGCGCAATATCTGCTCCGCCGTACCTTCAAAGTGAAGAAGGGCGACACGATCCTCGTGCAGGCGGCCGCGGGCGGTGTCGGCCTCATCCTCTGCCAATGGGGCAAGGCGCTCGGCGCGCATGTCATCGGTACGGCTGGATCGACGGAGAAGGCGAAGCTCGCCAAAAAGGCCGGCGCCAAGGATGTGATCCTTTATCGCGACACCGATTTCGCCGAAGCGGTGAAGTCGCTGACCAAGGGCAAGCTCTGTGACGTCGTCTATGATGGCGTCGGCAAGGCGACCTTTCCTGCCGTGCTCGATTGCCTGCGGCCGCTCGGCACCTTTGTGAGCTTCGGTTCAGCGTCGGGTCCGATCGATGCCTTTAATATCGGCATTCTCGCACAGAAGGGCTCGCTCTTCGTGACGCGCCCGACGCTCAACACTTATGCCGCCAAGCGCGAAGATCTCGAGAAGATGGCGCGCGATCTCATCAAGGTTGTGACCAATGGCGATGTCAAAATCGCCATCCATGCGACGCATCGGCTTGAAGACGTCGTTGCCGTTCATCGTGCGCTCGAAGGCCGCGAGACGACGGGATCGACGGTGCTGCTGCCTTAAGGGCGTCAACCAAAAACAATGGCCGGCAAAGCCGGCCATTGCTTCATCTGATCTTGGGCCGGCTAAGCCGGCCGTTGCTTCAGGTGCTTTTCAAGCGAGGAGAGCGAATTACTCGCCCTTCAAATGCTTGTTGCAGAGGCTGTAATAGCCGCCGCCCTTTTCGATCCAACGCAGACCGCCGTTGGAATTCGTTGCCTTATTGGCCTTATATTGATCGTCGCAGGTCTTGAACCGCGCCTTACCAGCGCTGAGGTTTGCATATTGCGGATTGATCGCGTTCGGGAAGACGATCGGGCCGGTCGGCACGGGCGCCGGGCCTGAGGACGTTTCCTTGGTCTTCTTCGGCTTCGCGGCCGCTGCCGGAGCAGGGGCGGGTGCAGGCGCTGGGGCTGCTGCAGCCGGGGCGGGCGGAGGCGCTGCGGCCGGAGCAGGCGCCGCGGCAGGAGCGGCAGCCGGCGCCGCGCCTTTCAGCTGCGCTTCGCATTGCTTATAGAATTCGTTCCACTTCTGGCCATTGAGCGTGTTGGCCTTCTTAGCCGCCTGATATTTGTCGCTGCACTGCTTCTTGATCGATTCAGCGTTTGCCGGCGCGGCGAGGGCAACGCCCATCAGCAGAGCTGCGCCCGCGATCGCGAGCTTCGGCCCCCATGTAAAACCCAACATGATTATCTCCTGTAAAAGCGATCCGGCGCGCGGTCTTATCCCGCGCGTTGGTGCGTGCCGCGAATGCGCTTACGGCGCCATGCCGTCGTCCGTGCACTTCTTGAGGAAATTGGTTTTGACAATGCCCGAATATTTCTTCGCGGCGGCCTGCTTGTTGCAGCAGCTCGTCACCGAGCTCTTGAGGGCGGCGCCCGAAAGCTTCTTTTCGGGTTTGCAGCTTACGGTGTCGGCAGCATAAGCGCTCGCGCCGAACAGCGTCAAAGCAAGGGCAAGGGCGATGGACTTCATGGCGGTCCCCGGATGTTGAATGGGTCGCGACCTGCCTCACGGGCGGGTCGGCGCGATCTAATCAGCGATCTAGACGGGGGTCAATTACACCGCGCGACGATAATGGTCAGAGGATCGGCGCGCGGCGTCTTCATGGAAGCGACACGGAATCGACACAAGTCTTAGCCGCGTTGCAGTGCGGCTTTCTTATTTGTGATCCAATCTAGCGATGAGGCTCGATGTGTCCCAGCGGCCGCCGCCCATTTTTTGAACTTCCGAATAGAATTGATCGACGAGTGCGGCGACCGGCAGATGCGCGCCGTTGCGGCGGGCTTCATCGAGGCAGATGCTCAGATCCTTGCGCATCCAATCGACGGCGAAGCCGAAATCGAATTTGTCCGCGAGCATGGTCTTGTAGCGGTTTTCCATCTGCCAGGACTGCGCCGCGCCCTTCGAGATGACATCGATGACGGCTTCCATGTCGAGGCCGGCGATGCGGCCGAAATGGATCGCCTCGGACAGGCCTTCGACAATGCCGGCGATGCAGATCTGATTGCACATTTTCGTCAGCTGGCCGGCGCCGACCGCGCCCATGCGCCGGCAGGCTTTCGCGTAAGCTTGAATCGCAGGCTCGGCCTTGGCGTAATCGGCTTCATCGCCACCGCACATCACGGTGAGCGTGCCGTTCTCGGCCCCCGCCTGGCCGCCGGAGACGGGCGCATCGACAAAGCCGAGGCCGCGGGCTTTGGCTTCTGCGTGAAGCTCGCGCGCGAGCACGGCGGAATCGGTCGTATTGTCGACGAAGATCGCACCGGCGCTCATGCCCGCGAAAGCGCCGTCTTCGGCGAGCGTGATCGCGCGCACGTCATTGTCATTGCCGACGCATGCAAAGACGATCTCTTGGCCTTCGGCTGCGGCCCGCGGCGTTGGCGCCGACTTGCCGGAAAACTCCGCGACCCATTTTTCCGCGCGCGCGCTCGAGCGATTGTAGACGGTGACCTCATGGCCTTTCTTCTTCAAATGGCCGGCCATGGGATAGCCCATGACGCCGAGACCAAGGAATGCAACTTTCATCGTAACGTCCTCTACGTGGCAAGACCGGCAACCTGCACTTCATCGGTCGAACGAAGCGCAGGCAATCGCGTCCTACATAAATGATTTTGCAGTCGTTGCTTATCGGAAAAATAGTTCATTTGCCTGAAGTAACAGGCGCGGACTCAGAGACGTGAGAGGCCGGGGAGGCTCTGGCGTAGACGCTTGAGACGGGCGAACAGCTGCGGATTCTGCTTGATCATCCGTTTCAGCTTGAGGCGCGCCTTGACGCCTTCGCCGATGAGGCGGCCGAATAAACCGATGGATATAACGCTATCGAAGAGCGGCACGGTCTCGTCGCAATAGCTCGCTTTGTAGCGCGCTTCGCCGATGCCGAGATCGAAGCCGGTGCGGCCCTTATCGCATTGGGCGGCGACAAGCCGCATGAGCAGCAGATCGCCGGGGCTCGATTTGGCGATCTCCGGATCGGCGTCGAAGGAATTGACGAAACAGCTGAAATGGTTGCGGTGCGCGGCGCCGGCATAAGTCGCGACGATGCGCTCGCCGAGTTGCAGCGCGTGAAATTCAACGAAGGCCGGTTGGTCGTTGTGCGGGACGCTCAATATTTCCAAAAAGTCGCGCATCGCGGGCGTGGCGAAATCCGCGTCATAGGCCTGCGCTTCGCTGCGCGCGATCTTCGCCGAAAGAAACGCATCGAGGATCGCGGTGGCATTCGCCGGCGTGTCGTTGGTGATCGCCGTGAGCGGTCCAAGTTCAGCCAGGCGGGCTTCCTTCTTGCGCAATTTCTTGCGCGTGTCCTTTGAAAGCTTCCCGGCGACGAAGGTCTCGCCCTTGCCGGCGAGCTTCGTTGCGTAAGCGTAACTCGGGCTTGCCTGATGCGGCAGCAGCGCCAGCGGATTGGCGATGTCCTGCCAGGCGAAGGGCTGATTTTGCAGGATGAAGCAATGCGGGCGATCGGCGCCCATCGCTTTGGCGGCAGCGCGAAAAAGGATGCGCAGATCGCGTTCCGTGATGGTGACATTCGGCCGGAAGAGGCCGAGATTGAAATTCGAGTCCTTGCCGCCGAGGAAGCGCGCGACGCGCAGCGGTCCATGCCGTTCGAGGCCAAGAGGCAGGAGGGCGACAGCGCGGCCCTGGCGATCCTTGCCGACAATAAAGACAGGCTCGATGCCGCGCATCGCGCCGAGCGTTGCGATCCAGGGACAGAGAAAGCTACGCGTCTGATAGGGTGAGACGGCGGCGGCGGCCTCGAGTTCGGCCCAGATGGCATCGACCTCGCGCGGATCGCGGTAAACCGCGACCTCGGCAATGGCGGCCTCGGTGACCCGCGACGGTGCGTCGGCGAGGCTGGCGTCTGTGCGCAGCGAAGCGGAACAATCCGTTGCGGTTAACACTTTGCGCTGATCCTTTAGGCCGAGAAGCTCGATTTTTAGCAACGAAAGATCAACGAGAGGTTGCGACAATGCTTTCAGGGCCGCCCAGGAGTTCGAGCTTTGTTCGAAGGTAAAAATTTACTGATCGCCTCGGGCTTCTCGCTCTTTCGCGCGACTGGCCTGCATCGGGTCGCGGCGCCGTTCACGCGCGGGCTTGGCGCGATCTTGATGTTTCATCGCCTGCGGCCCGCTGCGGGCCGAGATTTCGCGCCGAACCGGCTGCTTGAGATCACGCCCGATTTCTTCGATGCCGTGCTGACGCGGTTGTCGGCTCTCGGCTTTGCCATATTGAGCCTCGATGAGGCGGTGTCGCGTCTGCAGCAGGGCGGCGATCCGCAACGGCCGTTTGCGGTGCTGACCTTCGATGACGGCACAAAGGACACGCGCGATTACGCTTTGCCGATTCTCGAAAAGCACAAAGCGCCATTCACCGCCTATGTGACGACGGGCTTTGCCGATCGCAGCGCGCGGCTTTGGTGGGTGGAGCTCGAAGAGGCGATCCGCCGTCTGCCGCGCATCGAGATTACGCTCGAAGGGGAGACGATCGCGCTTCCAGCGCAGAGCGCGGCGGAAAAAAGCGCGGCCTTTCAAGAGATCTATAAAAGGCTGATTAGCGGGCCGGAAGAGCGCCTGCTCGATGTCATCGCGGCGCTTCTGGCAAAGGCCGGGCTGCGCTCCGACGCGATCGTCGACGACATCTGCCTCGATTGGTCAGGCGTTGAAGATCTTTCCCGACATCCGCTTTGCACCATCGGCGTTCACACGCTGACGCATGCGCGACTGGCGAAGCACGACGATAGTTTCGTGCGGCATGAGCTCGCCGAGAGCCGCCGCATCATCGAGGCGCATATTGGCAAAGCGGCGCCGCATCTGGCCTATCCGGTCGGTGATCGCAGTTCCGCCGGACCGCGCGAATTTCAGATTGCGCAAGAGCTTGGCTTTGCCAGCGCGGTGACGACGCGGCCGGGTATGATCTTTCCGCAGCATAAGGATCAGCTGATGGCGCTGCCGCGCCTCTCGATCAACGGCAATTGGCAAAGCCTCGACGCCGTCGAAATTCTGCTGTCCGGCGCGCCCTTCGCTTTGTGGAATTTGGCGAAGCGGGCGGCGTGAGATTCAGCCTAAACTTGTCTGACCGTAAGTAATTAGGTTGAAATGGCCAAGTACCGCGACTTTCATAATTCGCGCGGTACTGGTATCCTTTGCAGAGCATTAGTGACCGGCGCTGCGCGCTTATAACCACGCGGAGCGCTCTGGTTTTATTTATTTTGAAATAGCTTTAAGCCCGCACTTAGCGCTTGACTAAGTCGGTCACACTAGGATTTCAGGAATTCAAGTGGTTTGAAAGGGTATTGGAATGACGGATTTTGATAAGGCTGTCGCCATTGAATTAGCTCAACTGAACAGTATTGTGTACGACATGTATTCCAAAAATCCGCTCACGCCGAATTTTCCTGGTTTCTCAGGATATGAGTTTGTCGCGTGGATACAAATGCGAGATTTCGACATACATTCTCATGAAAGTGCATACTGCTTCTACGGCTTCATTCTAAAGAAAAACAATGAAGCCAATAACTATGTTCTTGTCATTCGCGGAACCGAGAACGCAGAGGAACTTTATGACGATTTCAAAGCTGCGACTTCCGTCCCATTTAAGGGTCCTTCAGATGAGGAGCATGGACGGGTCGCATATGGCTTCGACCGAATTTTTGAAACGATGCGGGTGATAGGAGCCGATAGCAAACTTGTTAGTAGTTTCGGAGCAAAAGACTTCCCCGCGCAAGTCAAAGCTATAATTAATAAGCATGCGGCCAGAGCTGACCCTCAAAGTGCGCAATCTCAAAAATCAATAACGGTCTCGGGCCACAGCCTAGGGTCCGCGCTTGCAACGCTATATGCGGCGAAAATTGCTAAAGACCCGGATTTGAATATTGCACTCTTATGCACGTTCGCGTCGCCTCTAGTCGGCGATGTTGCGTTCGCTGACTGGTTCAATGGATTGGGTATCCAATCCTGGCGAATCGTCAATACTATGGACATAGTTACAATCGTGCCGCTCACCAGCCTCGGGTTTAAGCATGTTAATCAAGAATACCACTACACTCCGGATGACATGAAAAATTCCGTTGATTGTTACCACCGCGTAGATACCTACTTGAATTTGCTCGATCCAATTAATTTCAAGCTCTATTGGCTTTGTGAAAAATTTGGCCCCAACATATCGTGAGCCGGAAAGCATTTAGTCATCTTGCAACTGGCGCGCGTCATATGCGACCCGGACAATAAAATCATCCATTCTCGTCCGGCCGCTCCATCCATTTGATGAGCGGCATCATCGGCAAAACCCAGGCCATGCCGAGCACGGCATAGACCAGCGTCTGCACATACCAGGCGGCATTCTGCACCGGCCGCGCTTGCGCCAGAACCATGGCGAACAGCGCATAGACCGTCACGAAAATAATAATGGTGACGCTGCCGATGAATTTGCGCAGCCTTTTGTGCATCGTCCTCTTGCCTCAAGTCCTCTCGCCCGAAACCTTAATGCCGCCAGCGAAATCCGCGGTGCGACAGAGTGGGCGTAGACTCAAACGAGGCCGAAATCTATCACTCTTTGCAGCGGACCCCGGCCCAACCCATAGGATAGCCATGACTGATGCGACGATTGCCACGGAGCGCCAAGGCAGCGCCGCAACGGTTCGGCCCGTGCAGTCCCATCGCGCGCTGCGCATCTGGCTCTGGTGCGTCGCGGCGCTGGTCTTCGCCATGGTGGTCGTCGGCGGCGCGACGCGGCTGACCGAATCCGGGCTTTCAATTACGGAATGGAAGCCGATCACCGGCGTGCTGCCGCCGCTGAGCCAGGCGGATTGGCTCACCGAATTCGCCAAATACAAGGAGATCCCGCAATACCGCGAGCTCTTCTCGACGATGACGCTCGACGGCTTCAAATTCATCTTTATGTGGGAGTGGAGCCATCGGCTGCTCGGCCGCCTGATCGGCGTCGTCTTCGCCGTGCCGCTCTTGATCTTCTGGCTGCGCGGCATGATCCCGCGCGGCCTGATACCGAAACTCGTCGGGCTTCTGGCACTCGGCGGCCTGCAAGGCTTCGTTGGCTGGTGGATGGTAAGCTCCGGCCTCGTGCATCGCGTCGAGGTCGCGCAGCAGCGCCTCGCGCTGCATCTGATCTTGGCCTCGCTCACCTTTGCCGCGCTGGTTTATATCGCCGCCTCGCTCACGCCGCGACAGACAGCGCCGGTGCCGGCGGTCAATGGCCTGCGCCGCTTTGCGACCGCGAGCATCTTAGTCATCTTGCTGCAGATCTTTCTCGGCGGTCTCGTCGCGGGTCTGCGGGCAGGGCGCGCTTACAACTCATGGCCGCTGATGGACGGTCATTTCATCCCGCCGCATGATCTGCTCTTTGCGCTGCAGCCTTTCTGGCACAATTTCACCGACAATCTCGCGACGGTGCAGTTTCAGCATCGCATGGTCGGCTATCTTCTGCTGGCGCTGGTGATCGCGCAGGCGGTCTGCGCCAAGGTCTGGGCGCCGACGAGCCGGCCGATGAAGCGGGCCTTCCATCTCTTCGGCCTCGTCTTCACCCAGCTCTGCTTGGGGATAGTGACGCTACTGCTCGTCGTGCCGCTCTGGGCCGGCCTGCTGCATCAGGCATTTGCGATGTTCGTTCTCGCAACCGCCGTGGTCAATCGCGAGATGCTGTCGCGCGCGCGGATGAGCGAGGCTCAGGCCGCCGCGGTCAGCGCCTGATCGAGATCGGCGATGATGTCGCTGAGATCTTCAAGCCCGATCGAAAGGCGGATGAGATCGGGCGCGGCGCCGGATCGGTCCTTCGCAACATCGCTCAGATAGCGATGCGTGGAGGAGGCGGGATGCGCAGCGCGTGAGCGCGTATCGCCGATGTCTTCGAGCGGCGAAAACAAGGTCAGATTTTGCATGAAGGCCCGCGCGGCATGATAGCCGCCGGCAAGCCGAAAGCTCAGCATGGCACCCGCGCCCTTTGGACAATAGAGCTTTGCAAGCCCATGCGCCGGATCGCTGGCGAGGCCGGGATAGGCGACGCTTGCCACGCCTTTATGTCCGCTGAGATGTTCGGCGACGCGAAGCGCATTCTGCGAATGCCGCTCCATGCGCAGCGCCAATGTCTCGAGACCTGACGCGATCAAAAAGGCGTTGAGCGGCGACAACGCCGGTCCGAGCTCATGCAGGCCGAGCATGCGGCAGGCGCTGGCGAAGGCGAAATTGCCAAAAGTTTCTGCGAAGATTCTGCCGCCATATTCGGGCCGCGGCAGCGACAGTTTTGGATAGCGCGCATCGCCGATCCAGGAAAAACGGCCGCCGTCGACGATAATGCCGCCGGTCAGGCTCTCATGGCTGCCGAGAAACTTTGCCGCCGAATGGACGATGATATCGGCACCATAATCGAAGGGGCGGATGAGAAAGGGCGTCGCCAGCGTATTGTCGACGATGAGTGGCACGCGGGCATTGCGTGCGATGGCCGCGATCGCGCCGATGTCGGCGATGCCGCCGGTCGCGGGGATCGACTCGATCAGGATGGCGCGCGTCTGCGGCGACAGCGCCTTTTCAAAGCTCGCCGCTTTGGCGGGATCGGCCCATTTCACCTGCCAGCCGAAGCTTTGATAGGCCTCGCCGATCTGATGCAGCGCGCCGCCGTAGGGACGCCCGCCGGCGATCAGCTCGTCGCCCTGCTGCAGAAGTATATGAAGCGCGAGGAATTGCGCTGCCCGTCCCGAGGCGACGGCGAGCGCCGCAGTGCCGCCTTCGAGCGTCGCCATGCGCTCTTCGAGCGAGGCATTGGCGGAGGCGACTGTTTGGCTTGCGCCATCGCCGTAGCCGTCGAAGCCTAACAGCGCTGTGCCCTGATCGACCGGCGCGAAAATGTCGGATGACGGATCGAGCGTGGCGACGCCGGCATGGATCGCCAAAGTCGCAAAGCCGGGGCCTTCAGCCACATCGCTCATCTAATCCTCCGCGGCGGCAAAACGGGCGGCCGTGCGATTCTCTTGCGCGCGAGTCTTTAGAAGAGGCGCGGATATTCAATCTTCGGGCAGCGGTTCATCACCACTTTTAGACCTTGCGCCTCGGCCTTGCGGGCGGCGGCATCATTGCGCACATCGAGCTGCATCCAGATCACCTTCGGCGGCGTCGATAGCGCCAGCGCCTCGTCGACGACCGCGCCGGCGGCCTCGGAATTGCGGAAGACGTCGACCATGTCGATGGGAAACGGCACATCAGCGAGGCTGGCATAGACAGGCGCGCCGAGGATCTCCTTGCCGGCAAGGCCGGGATTGACGCCGACCGTCCGATAGCCGCGCTCCTGCAGATATTTGCAGACGTAATGCGAGGGCCGGGCGGGATCGGCCGAAAGCCCGACGACTGCGATGGTCTTGGTTTCGTTCAGGATCGCCCGGATGAAATCATCCGAATAAGCGTCCGCGGCGGTTTGAGTCCCAGAGGGTTGGGTCGAAGAGGCCATGACCGGAATGTCGGGGCAGGAGCGGCCTCTGGCAAGGGGCAGGCGGCAGCTATCCCTAGTCTATCGGGGATCGATGCCGCTGATTTACGGTACTATAATACCGTTATCACTAAATGATTGTTTCTGAGTGTAGATTGTGTCTTTTGGAGTTGACGAAAACACGTCCTGTGCCTACAAGGCCAGGCTTCGGATTGCCGCTTCCCGCGGCCTGTCTTTTGAATTGCCGCTCGCGCGGCGTCTTTGGGACCCCCCATCATGTATGGCAAGACTTATTCGGCCAAAGCGTCGGATATCGAAAAGAAATGGATCTTGATCGATGCCAATGGCCTCGTCGTCGGCCGGCTGGCAACGCTCATCGCCATGCGGCTGCGCGGCAAGCATAAGCCGACCTTCACCCCGCATATGGACGATGGCGACAATGTCATCGTCATCAATGCCGAGAAGGTCGTCCTCACCGGCCGCAAGCGCGAGGACAAGGTCTATTATCACTATTCCGGCTATCAGGGCGGCATCAAGGAGCGCACCGCGCGCTTCATTCTTGATGGCAAATACCCGGAGCGGGTGATCGAGAAGGCGGTGGAGCGCATGCTTCCGCGCGGCCCGCTCGGCCGCAAGCAGCTCGGCAATCTGCGGGTCTACAAGGGCCCGACCCATCCGCATGAGGCGCAGACGCCGACGACGCTCGATGTCGCCAGCCTCAATCCCAAGAACAGCAAGTTAGCGGGGGCCGCCTGATCATGGCCGAAACTCTTTCATCCCTGCAGGATCTCAAGACCACGCCGCAGGCCGCCGTCGAGGCTCCCGTCCATGTCCAGAAGATCGACAAGCTCGGCCGGGCCTATGCGACCGGCAAGCGCAAGAACGCCGTCGCGCGCGTCTGGATCAAGCCGGGCTCCGGCAAGATCACGGTCAACGGCCGTGCCTTCGAAGTCTATTTCGCCCGCCCGGTGCTGCGTATGATCCTGCAGCAGCCGCTCGGGGTTGCAAAGCGCGTCGGTCAATATGATCTGACGGTGACGGTCGCCGGTGGCGGTCTTTCGGGCCAGGCGGGCGCCGTCCGTCATGGGCTTGCAAAGGCGCTCACCCATTATGAGCCCGAGTTGCGACCGGTGCTGAAGCATGAAGGCTTCCTCACCCGCGACTCGCGTGTGGTCGAGCGTAAGAAATACGGCAAGCGGAAAGCCCGCCGCAGCTTCCAATTCTCGAAACGCTGAGCCTTCGCTCGCAGACGAGAGACAAGAGGCGGCTTCGGCCGCCTTTTTTGTTGGTGCTTCCGGATGCTAACCCTCTCCCGTTGGGAGAGGGTGCCGCCGGAGGCGGCGGGTGAGGGGTAATGCCCTTATCCGGAACTATCGTAACCCCTCATCCGCCCCGCTTTGCGGGGCACCTTCTCCCACCGGGAGAAGGTTCGCTCATCGAGTTTAGAACTCATGGCAAAGATCTTCATCGACGGCGAAGCAGGAACGACCGGGCTCGGCATCAGGGCGCGGCTCGAAGCCATGCGGCAGATCACGCTGATGAGCCTGGCGCCAGAGCTGCGCAAGGATCCGCACGCCAAGGCGGCGCTGCTGCGCGACGTCGATGTCGCGATCCTCTGTCTGCCGGACGATGCGGCGCGCGAGACGGCGGCCCTCGTCGATGGCCTCGGTGATGCGGGTCCCCGCGTGCTCGATGCGTCGACCGCACATCGCGTGGCGGAGGGCTGGACCTATGGCTTTCCCGAGCTTGTCAAAAATCAGCCGCAGGCGATAGCGATGGCGAAGAAGGTCGCGAACCCCGGCTGCTATGCGACAGGCGCGATCGCGCTTCTGCGGCCACTTGTGGACGCGGGGCTTTTGGCGACGGATTTTCCGGTCAGCATCAATGCGGTCTCAGGCTATTCCGGCGGCGGCAAAAACATGATCGCCGCCTATGAAGAGCATCGCGCCCCGTCGTTCGAGCTCTACGCCCTCGATCTTGCGCATAAGCATGTGCCGGAGATCATGGCCTATAGCCGCCTCGCGCATCGCCCGATCTTCGTGCCCTCGGTCGGCAATTTCGCGCAAGGTATGCTGGTGTCGGTGCCTTTATTTCTCGATGCGCTGCCGGGCAAACCTAAGGGTGCCGATCTCGAAGCCGCCTTCAAGACGCATTATGCGGATGCGCGCTATGTCCGCGTCGCGGCGCATGACGCATCGCGGCTCGAAGCGGAAGCGCTCAATCAGACGAACGATCTCGAATTGCGGGTCTTCGCCGATGAGGCGCATCGGCAAGCCGTGCTTGTCGCCAAGCTCGATAATCTCGGCAAGGGCGCGTCGGGCGCGGCGGTGCAAAATCTTGCGCTGATGCTCAGGCTCGATCTGAAGCCGTAACCACCGTCATTGCGAGCGGAGCGAAGCAATCCAGTCAATGATGCTGCAACTGGATTGCCACGTCGCTTTGCTCCTCGCAATGACGTTGCTTCGCCGCGCTAAATGTTCAGTTTGCGCGGGCCGCTGACATAGACGTTGTTGCGCTCGTAGAATCGCAGCGGTCGATGCATTTCCTTAGTCAACCCGATGCGAACACTTCGCGAGGGACGCGCTGAGCGCCGCTCATCGACGCCCAGCCAGAGCGGTCCTGCGGCACATAGGTCGATGCCGTCGCAGTCGCGGTCAATCGCCATCGCGCGCGCGAGCCGGCCCGGACCTTTCGTCAGCTCCGTCAACCGTGTCGTGCCGCGACGGTCCTGCATGAGAGAGATCCCCTCCAACGGTTCCAACGCTCGCAGAAGCACGCCGGCTCCGACGCCCCACCGTTCTGCTGAGATTGCACATGTAGGAAGAGCCGTAGATGAAATAAACATAGGCGTGGCCTTTTGGAAGGAAAAGAGAATGATTGGCGGCTGTCATGCCGATGAAGGCATGGCCCGCAGCATCGCCGACCGGATAGGCCTCAGTCTCGACGATCCGACCGCTGGTTCTCTCGCCACAGTGATCACGAACGAGCACTTTGCCGATCAGAAAGCGCGCCAGCTCGACCGCATCTTCCGGCAGCTCTGAACGACGCAGGCGACGAATGCGGCCAACGGGACCCGCGCCGGCGACGCGGGTTGGATGAGGCGGAACGCTCTTCCGCTGAATTGGCAAGCCTGAACCATCCTCTTTAGCGTCAAATTCGCGATTGTTTTCCGCGCCTGTCCAGCCGACATCCCGGCGTATATGCTGAACCTGGAGGGACAGTCCGGCGCGGGGAGAAATCTGCCATGGGAGATCGCGAGATACGGGCTGCGCTCGAACGCCATTGGGCGGCGTCAGATGCCAATGATTTCGATGTCGAGCATGAGATCTATAGCGACGATGCGGTGCTCTCTTATCCGCAGTCGGGCGAACGCATTCGCGGTCGCGGCAAGATTCAAGAGAGCCGAACGGTGCAGCCGAACGCGAAGCGCTTCGCCGTCCAGCGGATCATCGGCGACGGCGATCTCTGGGTCACGGAGTTCGTGCTCAGCTATGACGGCGTGCCATCATACTCCGTGAGCATCATGGAGTTCAGCGATGGAAAGGTCGTACGCGAGACTCAGTATTTCGGCGATTCGTTCAAGCCGGGGCCGTCGCGGGCGCATCTGGTCGAGCCGAGTGAGTGAGCGAAACTCTCTCGCCACGCCTGCGCACAAAAAGCAACCCGCTAGAGCATCTTCCGCTCGGATAGAGTCATCCGAGCTATAGGAAGATGCTCCAATTCTGTAAGTTGGAGCATGTTCCAACTTTGTCGGAACATGCTCTGCGGCGGGTTGCTTCGCTGAGTGTCAAAAGACCCGCGCGTTACATCCCGCGCTTATAGGCGATGATCTCTTGGCTCTGTTCACCGAGGAAATCGGCGCCGAGCGTCACGACATCGCCGGGCTGCAGCCATTTCGGCCGCTTCATGCCCATCGCGACGCCGGGCGGCGTGCCGGTGACGATGATGTCGCCCGGATCGAGCACCATGAAGCTGGAGATATATGAGATGATCTTCTTCACATTGAAGATCATCGTTTTGGTGTTGCCGGTCTGACGGCGCACGCCATTGACGTCGAGCCAGAGATTGATCCGCTGCGGATTGGGAATCTCGTCCGGCGTCACGAGCCAAGGGCCGATTGGGCCGAAGGTCGGCGCGCATTTGCCCTTCATCCATTGGCCGCCATGCTCCATCTGGAACGAGCGCTCCGACACATCATTTGCAAGACAGAAGCCGGCGACATGATCGAGCGCGGCGCGCTCCGACACATGCGCGGCGCGGTCGCCGATGACGATGGCGAGCTCGACTTCCCAATCGAGCTTCGTGCTGTCTTTCGGCATGATGACGGGATCGGTCGGGCCGCTGATGCAATTCGGCGATTTGTTGAAAAGGATCGGCTCCTTCGGAATCGGGAGCTTCGCTTCTTTCGCGTGATCGACGTAGTTCAAGCCAACGCCGATGAAATTGCCGGGCTTCGCGACGGGCGAGCCGAGCCGCGGCGTGCCGCGCGCGACCGGCAGATCAGCGACGCGCGTGCGCGCGATTCTGTTGAGATATTTATGCGTGAGATATTCGCCGGTGAAATCGGGAACGATCTCGCTCAGATCGCGGATCTTACCATCGACATCAATTAAGCCGGGCTTTTCCTTGCCGGGCTGTCCATAGCGGACGAGCTTCATGCGCTTTCTCCTTCGAAGCACCCGCCACAAGAAGCAGCCGAATCGCGGGCTAATTTGTCCCCTTATCGCCTAATCGCGTGCGCGTCGAGATCGAGGCCCATGAAAGCCGCAGGAATCCAGGGGATTGGCGATGGCGCAGCCGCGCGTGTGCGGCACGAGATATTGCCTGCGATTGGTCGCGGCGGCAAAATGATCGAGGTGCGCATTCGCCAAGAAACTCAGACCGCACCGTCAATATGATATGAAGATCGTACGGCGCGGCTGGCGACGACGCTGGGTCGACTGCGTTGGATCGACATGTTCGTCGAGGCCGCCTTGCGGCAATCAGCTCTTCACCTTCACATATTCACCCGGCGCATCGCAGAGCGGCGGGTGGCTTACGCTGCCGGGCACGCGGGCCGGCACCTTGTCGGGCGCTTGCTTGGCGAGCCAATCGGCCCAATCCGGCCACCAGCTGCCCTTATGTTCGGTGGCGGCGGCGAACCAATCCTCAAAGCTGCCCTGCGGCTGTCCACCCGTCCAATATTGATATTTGCCGCTCTCCGCCGGGTTGATGACGCCGGCGATGTGCCCGGAGCCCGCAAGCACATAGCGGACATCGCCGGAGAGCAGCTTGGCGCCGGTGAAGACCGAGCGGGCAGGTGCGATGTGATCCTCGCGGGTGGCGAGGTGATAGACCGGAACTTTCACATCCTTGAGGTCGAGCGTCTCGCCGTCGATCACCATCTCGCGCTTCGCGAGTTTGTTCTCGAGATAGCAATTGCGCAGATAGAAGGAATGATTGGCGGGAGTCATTCGCGTCGAGTCGGAATTCCAGGTGAGCAGATCGAAAGGCATCGGCGGCTTGCCGCGCACGTAATTATTGACGACGAAGGACCAGATCAGATCGTTCGGCCGCAGCATGTTGAAGACATTCGCCATCTTGGCGCCGTCGAGATAGCCTTGCTCGGCCATCATTTCTTCGAGCGCGGCGATCTGCGGTTCGCTCGTGAAGATCTTGAGATCGCCGGCTTCGGAAAAATCCGATTGAGTGGTGAGGAAGGTGACGCTGTCGATGCGCTCGTCGTGCCGCCGCGCCATGAGCGCGAGCGCGACGGAAAGCGCGGTGCCGCCGACGCAATAGCCGAGCGCCGCGATTTTGTGCTCGCCGGTGATCTCTTCCACGACGCCGAGCGCCGCTTCAATGCCTCCTTTGAGATAGTCCTCGAATCCAAAATCCTTATGGCGGACGTCCGGATTGACCCAGGAGATCAGAAAGACCGTGAAGCCCTGGGCGACGGCAAAGCGCACGAAGCTCTTCTGCGGATTGAGATCGAGGATATAGAATTTGTTGATCCAGGGCGGGATCACCAGCAGTGGCCGGCGAAAAACTTCTTCGGTCGTCGGCGCATATTGGATGAGCTCGATGAGCTCGTTGCGGAAGACGACTTTGCCGGGCGTCGTCGCGCTGTTGACGCCGAGCTCGAATTTGGATGTATCGCTCTGCCGAATGCGCAGCGTGCCGCCGCCTGCCGCCAGATCTTCGGCGAGATAGGTCGCGCCGCGCACGAGATTGCCGGCGTTCGACGTCAGCGTCTCATGCAGAAGCTCAGGATTGGTGACGACGAAGTTCGACGGCGACAATGCGCTGGTAATCTGGCGCAGATAGAATTGCGCTTTGGCGCGCGTCTCCGGATCGGTGCTTTCCGCATGCGTCACGAGATCATTGGCCCAATCGCTGGTGATCGCATGCGCTTGGCGCAGAAAATCGAAGACGGCGCTCTCGCGCCATTCGGGCGCGGCATAGCGCTTGTCGCTCGGGTCATAAGGAACCACCGGCGGATCCGGTTCGCCCGAAAGACGGCGCAGCGTATGCGACCAGAGGCTGAGAAAATTGCTCGAAAGCTTTTGTTGCGCTTCAACCGTCCGGACGGGATCTCCAAGCCAATATTCGGCGACGCGGCCGAAGCTCTGGACGGCATCGACGATCTGCTCGGCCATGTCGTTGCGCGCCCGGCCTTTTTCATAAGGCTCGAACATGGCGCCGAGAACTTTCGCGCCCTGGGTCGCGAGCTTCGCCAGATTTTGCGACATCAGGTCGAAATTGATCTGCGCCGCGTCGGGGGCAGGGGCCGTTGCGGGAAGCTGCGCGGGGACCGGTTTCGTTTCCAATGTATTTACCGTAGCCGGAGGACTGTCTTGTTGAGGACTGTCTTGTTGAGGACCATTTTGCTGAGAACTGTTTTGCAATGACGCACCCATGTTAGGCATTTTATGGCGATCGAGACGGATGAGCAAAAGCGAATGCGAAACCTCAATGCATCACCGGCTCTGACGCATTGCGCTATGTCATAGGCCGCTAAGCCATGCGGCTAATGTCATGTGCCGCCAATTTCTTGACCCGGCTCCAAATCCGACGTCCACCCGCCATGATAGAGCTATATTTTGTCAGCAACATATGACGTGCTTTCGTTATCCCGAGGTCTGTCGGCTTTGTCTTCGAAATCAGATGAAATGTGGCAGTCGCCCGCGTCTTTTCAATTTCGGCTGGCCTGCCGCGGCATTCTGGCATTGATGCTCGCCCTGCCGCTCACCCTGCCAGTCGGCGCGCAGTCCGCCTGGGCGCAGGACAGCGTGCCGGCCGCGACGCGTTCCGCCGATCCGGCGGCTGCACCGGCAGGCGAGGCGGGACAGGCGAAACCCAAACCCGCCAAGCCGAAGAAGCCCTACGGCGGCGGCACGCCCCTTGATGTGCTGTTGCATACCAAGCTTTGGGAAACACCACCCGAAGCGAAGCCCTTCGTCAAGGAAACACGTGAGCCCGACAGCACGCTGCATTATCAGCCAACGATCGGCTCGGATCCAGCGCGCCCGAAGCTCTTGAGCAAGGATCAGCTGCAGGCTTTACAGCAAGAGCTCGAAAGCGGCGGCGCACGGAATGAAAAGGCAGCCGGCACCAAGCAGAAGGATTTCGCCGACGTCGAGCCGGCCCCGGTGAGCAAGCCGAAACCGCGCAAAGCCAAGCCGAAGAAATTCAGCGCCGATGCGCCAACCAATCTGCACCAGCCCTAGGCCGGTGTGACGACATCCGGCTGCGGCGCGACAAAGTGCAAGATGCGGTCGGTCGGAAAATCATAGAGCTTGCCGGTCTGCTGCCAATCGGCGGCGCAAAGCGGCAGAAGCTTTGGTGCAAATTCTTCCGGCGTCTTCAGCGTCATCGGGTCTTCGCCCGGCATTGCGGTGGCGCGCATGCGGGTGCGCAAAGGGCCCGGATTGACGATCATGACGCGGACGGGCGAGGTTGTCGCCGTTTCCGCCGCATAGGTGCGCGCCAGACCTTCGAGCGCGGCTTTCGAGACAGCGTAAGGCCCCCAATAGGGTTTGAAATCGGCGGTGTGTCCGGCACTGGACGAGATGAAAATCGCGCGGCCGGCGTCCGACGCGCGCAGCAGCAGGTCGAGCGAGCGGATGAGGCGCCAATTCGCCGTGACATTCACGGCGAGCACATCCTCCCATTTCGGCGGATCGACATGGGCGAGCGGCGAGACGGGGCCTAAGACGCCCGCATTGCCGATAAAAATGTCGAGCCGGTTCCAGCGCTCATAGATCGCGGCGCCGAGCCGGTCGAGCGCTTCGTAATCCTTGAGATCGCAAGGGACGAGCGTCGCCTCGCTGCCTTCGGCGCGGATTGCATCGTCGAGCTCTTCGAGCGCGCCCTGGGTGCGGGCAAGAGCGATGATATGGGCGCCCGCGCGGGCAAGTTCCAGCGCAACCGCGCGACCGATGCCGCGCGAGGCACCGGTGACCAGAGCAAGACGACCAAACAGCGGACGCGACATGGCACTCTCGAAACAGGATCGGCGTATCGTTCGGCGCGGACAACGGCAAAGCTTCGCCTAGACGGCGATTTGTTGCGGCCGGGGCGCGCCGACGATGAAAAAGGTGTTATCGCGTTCGGGGAGGCTTTGCCAGCGACCCGAAAGATCAGCCGGTCTCGGCGAGGAGCGACAGTTGCGTCTTCGTCTCGCCGCTCACATCGGTGAGGTTGGTCGGGTAATCGCCGGTGAAGCAATGATCGGTGAATTGCGGCCGCACCGCATCGCGGCCGTTCTCGCCGAGACCGCGATAAAGCCCGTCGATGGAGAGGAAGGCGAGGGAATCGCAGCCGATATATTCGCGCATTTCTTCGATCGAATGGGTCGCGGCAAGCAGTTTCTCGCGATCCGGCGTATCGATCCCGTAATAGTCGGGATGGGTGATCGGCGGCGAGGAGATGCGGAAATGGACTTCGCGCGCGCCGGCCTCGCGCATCATGCGCACGATCTTCACGGAAGTGGTGCCGCGCACGATGGAATCGTCGATGAGCACGATACGCTTGCCGGCGACGGCCGAGCGGTTGGCGCTGTGTTTGAGCCTTACGCCGAGTTCGCGGACCGACTGCGTCGGCTGAATGAAGGTTCGGCCGATGTAGTGATTGCGGATGATGCCGAGCTCATAGGGAATGCCGGATTCCTGCGCGAAGCCGAGGGCGGCGGGAACGCCGGAATCGGGCACCGGCACGACGACATCGGCGTCGATGCGCGACTCACGCGCCAGCTGTACGCCGAAAGCCTTGCGGACGTCATAGACGGAGCGGCCGTGCACGATTGAATCTGGCCGCGCGAAATAGATATATTCGAAGATGCAAGGCCGCATCGCCTTTTTCGGAAAGGGATGCAGACTCTCGATGCCCTCGTCGGAGATGACGACGATTTCGCCGTTCTCGATGTCGCGGACGAAATGCGCGCCGATGATGTCGAGCGCGCAGGTTTCCGAAGCCAAGATGTAATGGCCGTCGAGTTCGCCGAGAACCAGCGGCCGAATCCCTAAAGGATCGCGGGCGCCGATGAGCTTCTTGTTCGAGAGGGCGACGAGCGAATAGGCGCCTTCGATCTGGCGCAAGGCCTCGATGAAGCGCTCGACGAGCCGGTTGCGGCGGCTGCGCGCGACGAGATGGAGGATGGCCTCCGTATCCGTCGTCGATTGGAAGATGGCCCCGTCGCTGACAAGCTCGCGGCGCAGGCTCACGCCATTGGTCAGATTGCCGTTATGGGCAACCGCAAAGCCGCCGGAGCTGAGCTCGGAAAACAGCGGCTGGACGTTGCGTAGAATGGTTTCGCCGGTCGTCGAATAGCGCACATGGCCGATTGCTGATTGGCCGGGGAGGCGGGCGATGGTCGAGGCGTGGGAGAAATGTTCGCTGACGAGGCCGAGCCGGCGCTCGGAATTGAAGCGGTGCCCGTCGAAGGAGACGATACCGGCGGCCTCCTGGCCGCGGTGCTGCAAGGCATGCAGGCCGAGCGCGGTGATCGCTGCTGCATCTGGATGGCCGTAGATTCCGAATACGCCGCATTCTTCATGCAGACGATCGACATCGGGATCATCCATCGGCGAGAACTGTTCGAACTCCGCCAGTCTCTCCATGATCGGCCTCCGAAACCAAAGTCAGCGCGCGACCCGTAGCTAGCGCAAAAAGGTTGATGGAGTTTTCCAGGAAGAAGCAACAGCACAAGCTCGCGAAGAAAGAGACCTCTTCCCGATCAAGCTCTGCGGCATCTTGGCCTGTCGCAATCCGGCCCCCATCGGAGCAGTCGACCGCGGCATTTTCTCTTGCGGCAGTTTCGTGCGATTTGGATGTGACGAGATTGGCTGAATCCCTGCGCGCCGGTCGCAAGGGGATCGTCACGGATCTTACATAATACGAGCTACGCGAAATGCCATGATTTTCGTGTGCGGCAAAGAATCAGCTGCCAAAAATTCTGTGGGGTCGTGAACGACCCCACAGGAAATCGTCAGTAACGCGGTTTACAAATTTTCTATGTCTCCGCAAGCTCGATGGCTGAGGCAATCCCAGCCGCGCGATGGCGACGCGATCGCGCTTCCAGCTCCCGTCTTTCCTAGCAGCAGCCCAGTCAAGCAGCTCAGCTGTTTTGTCAGGTCTTTCCGGCCGGCGCCGGTGCCGGCGCAGGCGCTGGAGCCGGCGGCTTCGCCCCGGGCTTGCCTTCCGTATCGCTGTCGGATGCCGGCTGATCTTCGGTTCCGGTCTTCGGCTTGCGCAGCTTGGCCAGCAGTCCCTCCGGATCGTCGGGCAGCATGGCCATCAGCTCCTTGCCGGTCGAGACCAGAAGCGGCTTCATCCGCGCATTCTTCACCCATTGCGGCTGTGAATTCTCGGGCACGAGCCAGGTGAAGAAGACGAAGGCGATCACGCAGAGCAAGAGGCCGCGCACCGCGCCGAAGACAAAGCCGAGCGAGCGATCGAGCGGCCCGACCTTGGAATCGAGAATGGCGTCGGAGATTTTGACGGTGATCAGCGAGACGAGGATCAGGATGACAAAGAAGACGATCGCCGCCGACAGCGCGATCGCCACGACGTCCTTGCTCACATAAGGCTTTACGTAAGGCAGGATGAGCGGATGGAAATAGATCGCCGCGAGCGCCGCCGCGCCCCATGAGGCGATGGCCAGGATTTCGCGCGTGAACCCGCGCAACATGGCGAGCAGCGCCGAAATCAGGATGATCGCGATCAACCCCAAGTCGAGATAGGACGGCATTGGTGCCTCATATGCCAGAGTCGAGGGGTTTCACGAAGGCCTTCGACCAAATGCGCAAGCGCGCGAGACTTATAGCTAATGAGATTTCTTGCGTCACCTCGTCAAGGCCAAGGGAGGTGCGCTGGCACACGCTGCTGACAGCTTTCTGCGATTTGCCGCCGCGCATCGGACAATCAAAATGCTGTTGGAAAAGGTCCTTAGGTACCTCGACGCGCGTCTTTGCGCGGCGGCGCCGCAATCGCCGCGACGAGCGAGGCGACATCGGCACAAATATAGCTGCGGATATCGCTGACCGTCTCGACCGATTCGGGTTTCGGGCGCTTGCCCGATTCGTCCGGCTCTTGGGCCGGTTCTTGCGCGGAGGCGGGGATGAGGGCGCGGCTGAAACCGAGCTTTGCCGCTTCCTTCAGGCGCGGCAGGCTGTGCGCCACGGGCCGGATCTGCCCAGAGAGGCCGATCTCGCCGAAAAAGACGCTGCCGGTCGGAAGGCTGTGGCCGGTCAGAGAGGAAATGAGCGCCGCCGCCGCCGCGAGATCGGCGGCAGGTTCGGTCACTTTCAGCCCGCCCGCCACATTGAGATAGATGTCGTGCTGCCCGAGCCGCAAGCCGGCGCGGGCTTCGAGCACGGCGATGATCATGGCGAGCCGATTCGAATCGAAGCCGACTGTCGCACGGCGCGGCGTCGGCAGCGAGCTTGGCGCCGCAAGCGCTTGAATCTCGACAAGAAGCGGCCGCGTCCCTTCGATGCCGGCGAAAACCGCCGTGCCCGGCGCGGCGAGGTCGCGGCCGGAGAGGAACAGTGCCGAGGGATTGGCGACTTCGGCAAGGCCGCGGCCGGTCATCTCGAAGAGGCCGATCTCGTCGGTCGGCCCGAAGCGGTTCTTCAGCGCCCGTAAAATGCGGAAATCGCGGCCGCCTTCGCCTTCGAAGGAGATGACCGCATCGACCATATGTTCGACGACGCGGGGACCTGCGATCTGGCCGTCTTTCGTGACGTGGCCGATCAGAATGACGGTGGCACCAGTCGTCTTCGCATAGCGAATCAGCGCCTGCGCCGCGGCGCGCACCTGCGTCACCGTGCCGGGCACAGCATCGACGAGCTGCGTCCACATGGTCTGGATCGAATCGATGATCAGCACGGCTGGGCAGCGGCCCTCATGCAGGGTCGCGATGATGTCCTCGACCTTGGTTTCGGCGGCAAGTTCGACCGGCGTATCGGCGAGCGCCAAGCGCTGCGCTCTGAGCCGCACCTGGTCGACAGCCTCTTCGCCGGAGATATAGACGACGCGGCGATTCTGCCGCGCCAGCGCCGCGCAGACCTGGATCAGCAGGGTCGATTTGCCGATGCCCGGCTCGCCGCCGAGCAGCAGAACCGAGCCCGGCACGAAGCCGCCGCCGGTGACGCGGTCGAATTCGCCGATGCCGCTGGTGAGACGCGGCATTTGCGCGGTTTCGGTATCGAGGCCGGTGAGGGTGAAGACGCGACCTTTGGCGGCGCCTTGCGCAGCCTGGGCACCGATGCCCGTCGCAAGACCTTCTTCGGCGAGCGAATTCCAGGCGCCGCAGGCATCGCAACGGCCTTGCCAGCGGGGCGCAACGGCGCCGCAGTTCTGGCAGACGAAAGATGCTCGAGTTTTCGCCATGATCCCGTCGTCAGAATGGTGTGATAGAGGGCTCAGGCCGTTCGCGAATCTGCAGCCACGCCTGTGCCGTAGCGATCTCGGCCATTGGGGCTCGCGGGCGCAAGGAAAATCTGCGGCTGCCAACAATCGCAAGCTCGGCCGTGCCGCGATGCTTGATACAAATCATCGCCCATCGCGGCATTCGCGGCGAGGGTGGCACCCATCAGATACAATCATCGATATGCGTGCAGAGACGGGAGACAGTCATGGTCGGATTCACTTTTTCAGCCGAGCAGATCAAAGCGGCCCCGCCGGAAGTGCGGCGCTGGATGGAGAGTGAAATCGTCCGCGCCTTGGCAGGTGGCCAGGCACCGGCCGCTGCCGCCGTTGGCGCTGCGCCGAACCCCGAAACCGCCGAGAGCCTGCAGCGGGCGCTGGCCTCCGGCACGGCGGCCGAGATGCAGGAGACGTTCAAGCGCATCTCCGGCAATTCCATCGTCGCACGCGCCTTCTTTGAACTGGCGCGCGACACCGGCCATGCAACGGGCGCGATGCCGTTCCATGTCGTCAGTCTGGTCGATGTGATGCGGCATCTGCAACTCGTCGATGCGCAGCAGGTGCTGACCTGCCTCGATGTGATCAATCAGGCGTTTCAGCAGGTCCGCCGCGATCCGCAAGCCTCGCTCTTCGCGCTCGACGATGCCGGTCACATCTATCTGCATGAGCTGACCTATCATGCGATCCGGCAGATGTGGCAGCAGACGGTGATGTCGCATCCATGGCCGGTGACGGGCCATATGGCCGAGGCGCCTCTGTCTGGAGCAGCGCCGTCACATCCGGCGGCGCGGCAGGAGCCGACGCTCGAGCCGATCATGCGGCCTGAACATGCTTTTGCTGGGACATCGAACGATTGAGAGATCGTTCATCGCCCAATGAAGAGGCCCCCAGGAAGAAGCCCCAAGCGGGGCTTTTTCTTTAAGCCACACGACGCAATGGCAGCAAAGCGCATTTGTCCGCGTCGCGACGCGGACGCCCATCAGCGCGGCTTTCGCGACATCAGCAATGCGCGAAAGCGCGCGCCTTGCACGGCATCGGACATCGCGATGCGCGGCACGGCGAAAAGATCGCCGCCCGGCTCGGCAAGGCCGCCGTCATTGCCAAAGGCTGCGATATAGCCGGCCCGCTTTGCGGCGGCCTCAAGCGTTGGATCGAGAACGCCATAGGGCCAGGCCAGCATATCGACCTTGATGCCGAGGCGGCTTTCAAGACTCGATCGCGCGCGCGTGAGCTCGTCATTGACGAAGGCCCGATAGTTTTTCGGGCTTCGGCGCGCCCGCTCTTTATGAAAGTAGGGATGCGAATAGGTGTGCGATTGCACGTCGACGAGGCCGGACGCCAGAATCGTCTTGAGCTCCCTCCAGCTCAGGGAGCCGCTTTGAGAGATGGTCGACGGAAAGATAAACAATGTGACCGGGATCCGCTCCTTGAGAAGGATCGGAAAGACCCGCGTATAGAAAGACTGATCGCCGTCGTCGTCGGTGATCGCGACCGCCGGGGTTGCGAGTTTTGGCCCCGTGCCGCGCAGACTATCGACAAGCGCGCGCAAGGGCACGACCTTATAGTGATGCGCGGTAAGCCATTCGAGCTGCCGTTTGAAGCTTCGCAGTTTCACCGTCGTCGTGTCGGACGGAGGCTGATCGAAGCTATGGTAGGTAAGAATGGCAATCGGTTCTTGCGCGACCGTCGCTTGGGTCGCTTGTTGGCCTAAAGCCGCGCCGCCGATGGCCGTTGCCGAGAGGCAAGCAGCCAGGAAGAGACCGAAAAAGACCTGCCGCCCCGCTGGCTGAGATAGGCACAACATCACGCGCTCAGCGCATGTCCTTCAGCTTCTTCGCCACCCTTGGCGCGAAATAGGTGAGCACGCCATCGGCGCCGGCCCGCTTGAAGGCGAGCAGGCTTTCGAGCATGGCGCGCTCTTCGTCGAGCCAGCCGTTTTGCGACGCCGCCATGATCATCGCATATTCGCCCGACACTTGATAAGCGAAGGTCGGCAGCGAGAAGGTCTCCTTCACTCGGCAGATGATGTCGAGATAGGGAAGACCGGGCTTGACGATCAGCATGTCGGCGCCTTGCTCGATATCGAGCGCGACTTCGCGCAAGGCTTCGTCGGAATTCGCCGGATCCATCTGATAGGTGCGCTTGTCGCCGGTCAGCACGGCCTTCGTCCCGATCGCATCACGGAAGGGGCCGTAGAAGGCCGAGGCATATTTCGCCGCATAGGACATGATCTGCACATGCTCGAAGCCTTCGGCATCGAGGCCGGCGCGGATCGCGCCGATGCGGCCGTCCATCATGTCGGATGGCGCGATGACGTCGGCGCCGGCATGTGCCTGATTGAGCGCCTGCGCGACCAGCATGGCGACCGTCTCGTCATTCAAGATTTCGTCGCCGCGCAGAATGCCGTCATGGCCATGGCTCGTATAGGGATCGAGCGCGACATCGGTGATGAGGCCGATATGCGGCACTTCACGCTTGATCGCCTGCAGCGCCCGGCAGACGAGATTTTCGCTGTTCAGCGCTTCCGTGCCTTCCGGATCGCGATGCGCGGGCTCGGTGTTGGGGAAGAGCGCTAGCGCAGGGATATCGAGCTCGGCCGCCTCGACCGCGGCCATGACGGCCTGATCGACCGACAGCCGCTCGACGCCGGGCATGGAGACGATCGGCTCTCGATGCGAGCGGCCTTCCGTGATGAAGATCGGCCAGATCAGATCGTCGGTGCTGAGGCGATTTTCGCGGACGAGCCTGCGTGCCCATTCCGCCTTGCGGTTGCGGCGCGGCCGCTGCGGCAAATCGAGCTTGGGCGCGGCCTCGATGGAGAAGGGAACGACTTTCGGAAGGTGCTGCATGAGGTCCTCGAAGAAGCCGCTGAGGCGGGCGATGTTCCGCGCGCGACTTTGGCACTTTCGGGACCGCATTAACAAGTCATAGTTGCCGGTGCGCTGAGCCGAATATAGCGCGGAGTCGCCGGCCATCGATGTGCGAAGCGCGCATGGGCGCTCCGCATCTCTTGCCGAAGCGGTTTTGTCGCGCAGGCGCGGCTACTCTTCCTTGAAGCCATATTCGGGTAGGCCCTGCTCGCTGCCGTAGTATTTATAGGGCAGGAACTTGCCGGTCATGGTGATCTTGACGCGGTCGCCCTTCGGATTTGCGACGCGCTCCATCTGCATGTCGAAATCGATCGCCGACATGATGCCGTCGCCGAATTCTTCCTCGATCAGCGCCTTCCAGGCGAGACCGTTCACCATGACGAGTTCATAGAAGCGATAGATCAAGGGATCCGTCGGCGGCATCGGCATGCCGCGGTTGGGCACTTCATTGAGCATCCGTTCTTCGGATGCGGAGAGCCCAAAGAGTAGCGCGGCTTTGGCGGCGAGCGGCTTGACGAGCTTATGCTGGCCGAGCAGTGCGCCGACGACGAGCACTTCGGACATGCCGCCGATCTCGCCGATGATGTATTTCCAGCTCCAGCCTTTTTCGCGCTTGATGTCGAGGATCTTTTCGGTGAGTTCTTCGCGGGTCATGATCTTCTCCAGGCAGTGATAAGAAACAATAGAGACTAAGCAGCGCGGCGCGGTCCGTTGTGATCGGGGGCGGGTGGCGCGACGGGATCGACGACGGGCGGATGGCGGCGGTCATAATCCTTCGGCATCGTCTCCTCGAAATTGCGCGAACGGGCGACAAGGAAATCGATGAGATGATTGCGTAGTGCGTAAAAGTCCTTGTGCTTGTGGATGTCGAGACGCTGGCGGTCGCGCGGCAGGCTGTTCTGCACGACTTCCGCGATCAAGGCCTTCGGGCCATTCGTCATCAGCACGATCTTGTCGGCGAGGAAGATGGCCTCATCGACGTCATGGGTGATCATGAAGGCGGTCTGGCCTTTTTCGAGGCAAATGCGGCGGACTTCGTCCTGCAGCGTGCCGCGCGTCAGCGCATCAAGCGCCGAGAAGGGCTCGTCCATCAGCAGGATCTTCGGCTCGATCGAAAGCGCTCTTGCGATGCCGACCCTCTGCTTCATGCCGCCTGAAAGCTCGGCCGGCCGCTTAGCCCCGGCGCCAGCCAGGCCGACGAGCGAAATATAATCTTCGGCATGGGTGCGGATCTGGGCGCGCGGCCATTTCGGCCAGCGCGATTTGACGGCATAGGCGACATTGCCGAGCACATTGCGCCAGGGCAGTAGCGCGTGGCTTTGAAACACCACGGCGCGGTCGAGCGATGGCCCATCAATCTCGCAGCCGTCGACGATGACGGAGCCGTCGTCCGGCTGATCAAGGCCCGCCAGAATATTGAGCAGGCTCGTCTTGCCGCAGCCGGAATGGCCGATGACGCAGACGAATTCGCCGCGCGCCATCGAGAACCAGAGATCTTCGAAGACGGTGGTTACTTTTCCGCCGTTACTCGCGAAGCGGCGGCTCACGCCTTCGAAGGAGATGAATTTATCCTGCAAAGGTCTACTCCGGATAGGTGACGGCGCGGGCGGCCTGCGCGAGGAGGAGATCGAGCAGCATGCCGACGGTGCCGATGATGAGAATGGCGACGATCACATTGGTGATCGAGAGATTGTTCCACTCGTTCCAGACGAAATAGCCGATGCCCGTGCCGCCGACCAGCATTTCGGCCGCGACGATGACGAGCCAGGCGATGCCGATCGATATCCGCATGCCGGTCACGATGGTCGGCGCGGCGGCGGGCAGAATGATCGTGAAGGCGCGGCGCAAGGGTCCGACTTCGAGCGTGCGCGCCACATTGAGCCATTCCTTGCGGACGCTGGCGACGCCGAAGGCAGTATTGATCAGCATCGGCCAGAGCGAACAGATGAAGATGACGAAGATTGCCGATGTGCCGGAATCCTTGATCGTGTAGAGCGCCAGCGGCATCCACGCGAGCGGCGAGATCGGCTTCAGGATTTGAATGTAGGGCTGCAGGGCGCGGCTCGCGAGCGGCGACATGCCGATCAAGAATCCGATCGGAATGGCGACAAGCACGGCGGCGAGATAGCCGAGCGCGACGCGGGCGATCGAATAGGCGATCTGAATGCCGATACCCTTGTCGTTCGGGCCATTGTCGTAGAAGGGATGCTGCAGATCGGCGACAAGCTTGGCGCCGACGTCAAGCGGGCTCGGAATGGCGGATTTGCCTTGCGTTGCCGACGCGCCCATCAGCTTCGCATACTCCGGGTCGAGTTTCTGCGTCGGCCCTGTCCCTGATGTTGCGAGTTGCCAGACGGACAGAAAGATGAAGAGCAGGAGCAGCGAGAGAACGGCGCCCCGGAGATTGAGCGGCAGTCGCATTTTAGCTCCTTTTGATCGCGAAGCTCGCGGCATAGTCGGCGGCCTTCTCCGGATCGAAGAGTTTTCCCATGACGGAGAAGGTCTTCGTCGTTGTCGCGGGCGGCGTGAAGCCCGCCTCGCGCATGGCCTTCGACGCATCGGTCGCGAGGAAGACTTGCTGCGCGACCTTTTGGTAATCGATGTCGCCCTTGATCTGGCCCCAGCGTTTCATCTGGGTGAGGATCCAGACCGCGAAGCTTTCCCAGGGGAAAGGATCGAAGGCGATGCGATTTGGGTCCTTCTTCACATTGCCGAGCCCGTCGGCATAGACGCCGGTCAAGCATTGTTCGAGCACGGTGACCGGCATGTTGACGTAATTCGCCGGCGCGATCGCCGCAGCGATCTCCTTGCGGTTCTCCGGCTTCGACGCATACGCCGAGGCATTGACGATGGCACGCAGTAATGCCGCGTAGCTGTTCGGCGTTTCAGTCATGAAGGACCGGCTTGCCGCAAAAGTGCAGCAGGGATGGCCGTCCCAGATTTCCTTCGACAGAATATGGATGAAACCGATGCCATCGTAGACGGCGCGCTGCACGAGATTGTCGGGCGCCAGAAAGCCGTCGATATTGTTAGCGCGCAGATTGGCGACCATGTCAGGCGGCGGCATCACGCGCAGCTGCACGTCGACGTCCGGATCGATGCCATGCTCGGCGAGATAATAGCGCAGCAGGTAATTATGGTTCGAATAATCGAAGGGGATCGCGAATTTGAAGCCCTTCCAATCCTTCGGGTCGCGGCGATCCTTGTGCTTCATCGCGAGGCAGATCGCCTGGCCGTTGATGTTCTCGATCGCCGGCACGACGAAAGGGCTCGCGGTCGAGCCGAGGCCGAGCGAAATCGCGATCGGCATGGGCGCCAGCATATGGCTCGCGTCATATTCCTTATCGAGCGATTTATCGCGGACGACCGCCCATCCGGCCGTCTTGATCAATTGAACGTCGAGACCCTGCTTGGCATAAAAGCCGAGCGGCGCGCCCATGATGATCGGCGTCGCGCAAGTGATCGGCAGGAAGCCGATCTTTAGCGCGGTTTTTTCGGGCTTGCCGGGTTCGGCGAAGACTTCCGTTGCCGCCGCGAGCGGAAACAGGCTCGCGAGCGCGGCCGACGCGGTGGCGCTGCCGATGCTTTTGAGGAAAGCGCGGCGCATCTCGTCTTGCGGGAAGAGCGCGCGCATGACCGCCGCTTCGACGACTCGCCGCAAGCCTTTCTCTTCATCCGATGCCGTGACGGCCTCGGCCTTGAAGGCGGCCTGATGTTCGGCTTCGCTCGCATGATTGCCGCAGGAGCAGGTCTTGCGCAATTTGAAGCGGGAGTCGAAAGGATCCGAGAAAATCGACATTAAGACGTCTCCTGATCGGGCCGGCCGGCAGCCGACGAATGAGGGCTTAGCTCGGCATCTCCGCCAGCATTTTGCGCAATTGTTTGGTGGCGGGCGTCACGATGGCGACGAAATAGGCTTCGCGCAGGCGCCGTTGCGCCCGATGCGACATGACATAGCCGCGCGCGCCGCAATGAAGCATTGCGGCATGGGCCGCGGCGACACTCGCTTCGCCGCCGCGCAGGCGTAAAGCCAGCACGCGCCGCCAATAGGCATCGCTTGGATCATAAGGCGTCGTGGCGAGCAGCTTCGTCTCGGCTTCGAGCGCGCTCAAGAGTTCTTCGATGTCTTCCGGCTGCTCCTCGAGATATTTGTTCACATGGCCGAGGCTGCCGCGCACTTCCTGCATCAGTTTGATGCAGTCGCGGATGAGGCCTGTGGCCATGCCGACCTGCAGGAGGACGAAGCCGGCGCGAATCTTCTGCATGAAGGGTGCGGCCGAATGGGCAAGCACCATTTCGTCCGGAATGAAGGCGTCGCGGAACTGGATCGAATAGGTGCCTGTTCCATCCATTGCAAGAAACGGCGGGCAGGGCGATAGCTGAATCTCGGGCGCGGCGCAGTCCGCGACGAACATCATCGATGTGCCGGGTGCGTCCTGGTCCTGGCAGATCGCGGCGAAGAGATGATCCTCGCCAAGATTGGAGACCCAGGGCAGGGCACCGCGGACGATATAGCCGCCGGCGACCTTGCGGCTCTTCAGCTTCAGATCCTCGATCCCGGAAAAGCTTTTCACAGGATTTGACAGGCCGGTGCCGCCGAGCCGTCGGCCAGAGGCAAGCGCTGCGAGCGTATCACCGGTCAGCGCGGTATTTTCAGTGTTGGCGAGGTACCAGACGAGCGCGTTCTGGCACCAGCCGAGGAAGGCCGTCGCGCCGCAGCGCTCGCCGAGCGCTGCGACGGATTCGATCGCGACGCAGAGATCGGCATTGCCATTCTTGGGCAGATGCGACGCCCAGGCGCCGGCTTCGCCGAGCCGGCGCATGAGCGCATCTGGGTAAAGCTCGCCTTTGTCGATTGCCGCGGCAACACTCGAGAGATCGGCCGCAACCGCGCGGACCTTCGCGAGCGTCGACTCTTGTTCAGAAGACAGTGACGCGTCCATTGCGACTGTGTCCATGAATGAAAACTCCGCTTACATTGCCGGGCAGATCAAAGGTGATATCAGGCGGCCTTCACCGCGAGATTGACGGGCCGGATAAAAGTGTTCGCGACCGGCGACCATTTGGTCACATGGGCGATGAGCTTTTCGATCTCTTCCTTCGGCACGCCGGGGCATTCCATATCGACGGCGATGCGCACATCGGTGAAGCCGACGGGCTTGTCGCTGACGTCGCCAGTGCCCCAAACGGCGGTGATGTTGAGATCGCCTTCGAGGTTGAGTTCGAGCTTCGAAATCGTCCAGCCGCGATGCACGGCATTGGCGTGGAGACCCACAGCGATGCAGGAGCCGAGCGCGGCGAGCGAAGCTTCCGACGGATTGGGCGCGGTGTCGTCGCCCAAGAGGCCCGGCGGCTCGTCGACGATATAGGGAGCGAGGTTGCGGATGTAATTGGCGTGGCGGAAGCGGCCTTCCGCCACCGTCTTGCACTTCAGCGTCTTGATGGCTTTCGGATTGGCCTTACCGGAGGCGATCAGAGCGTCGAGCCCTTCCTTATTGATGGGCGCGAGCGTACCCGGCGCCAGATCGGCTGCATCGGGGGCAAGACAGCCTGTCATAACGATCGTTTCCTGGTTTTGCGACATGGAACCTCTCCAGCTGGACTGCGGCCCGGTTGCGCCGCTGGACCATTTGATGCACTATACAGAACGGTCTGTCTATAGCAGAAGGTGTGCCAGTGCTGCGCGAAAGCATGAAAGCGAGCCAATTCATTGGGCTGGCTTTGCGGCTTCGCAGCAGTGTCCCGCATTAAGGAGATTAGGAATGCACAATGGAACGGCATTCTGCCAGTGCTTTGCGCTTCAAGCGTCAAAGAAAAAGCATGTGAAATCGAAAGAGAAAATTTTGTCGTCGGCGCGCTTCTTGCGCGACTCGGCTGCGCGCGTGATGACATCGACCATGATGAAAGGGTCGCAATAATGAAGGCCGACGCGGGAGTTATGGAAGACGGCGAGAAGCCGCCGCGGGCGCGTTTGCTCGACGCGGCCACGCGTCTGTTCTGCAAGCAGGGCATTAACGCGACCGGCATCGACGCGGTGCTGCGCGAAGCCGGCACGGCGAAGATGACACTCTATAAATTGTTTGGCTCGAAAGAGCGTCTCGTCGAAGCCGTCCTTGAAGAAGAGGGCCGCAAATGGCGCGACTGGTTTCTCTCGGCGCTCGACGCCGGCGATGAGGCGCCGCGGCGCAAGCTCGATCGCATCTTTCCTTTGCTGCGGAAATGGTTTGCTGCGGAAGAATTCTATGGCTGTCCCTTCATAAATGCGGTCGGCGAGCACGATAAGCAGGATGATCGGCTGCGCGCTCTGACGATGCGGCATAAGAAGGAAGTGCTGCAGAAATTCGAGGAGCTTGCGACAGCGGCCGGCGTTGCCGAGCCGCAGACGGTCGCGCATCAGCTCGGACTCTTGATGGATGGCGTCATCGTCGCGGTCATGGTGACGCGCGATCTGGCGCTTGCGGATCTGGCGGGATCCGCGGCCTCGGCGCTGCTCGATCACGCAACAGCAACGGTGGCGGCTTGAACGGCTTTGGCGCGCCGAGCCGAGTGATTTCGAGGCTTTGAATCGATCCGGAAGATCGATCAACTTGTTCTAGCCTCATAAGGCGATGATGTTGAAATGATCAGCGCCTTTCGCATGCCTGCATAAGCAATATGCGATGAGTGCCGCCGCCGCCGCCTAAACACTGATTGCTGTTCGTCGGCATTTTTTCAATAAAACTCGTTCTCTTTCAAAATACTGCAAACTCTTCTCCGAATTTTGCCTCGGCTGGCACACGGTCTGCAGCACTAAACATGACATGATAATACAAGTCATCATGCTCAGAAAATAATCGCCAAGGTAAAGACTGGAGATCGCATGACCCGCACCGCCACTCTCGCCCTGCTTGCTGGAACAATGATGGCTTCGCTGGCGCAGCTTTCCTTTGCGCACGCCGAGACCGTCGACGTCTCGGTCGGCCATCAGAGCATGACGACCGCCACCTATCCGCCGGGCGTCATCGCCCAGCATCTCGGTCTGCTTGAGAAATTCCTGCCGCATGACGGCAAGTACAAAGGCATGAATTTCAACCTGTCGTGGAATGATTACGCGTCGGGTCCGCCGATCACCAATATGATGATGGCGAACAAGCTGATGTTCGGCTCGATGGGCGACTATCCGCTGATCGTCAACGGCGCGAAATTTCAGCAGACTCCGAATGAGCGTTCGATCTTCATCGCGGTGACCGGATATAATTTTCGTGGCTCGGGCGAGGGCGTTGTGGTTCCGCTCAATTCGCCCGTCCGCAGTCTCGCCGATCTCAAGGGCAAATCGATCTCCGTTCCGGTCGGCAGTGACGCCTGGGGCATGTTGCTGAAGGCGCTCGATGACGCTCATATGGCCGGCGCCGTCGAGATCAAGAACCAAGCGCCCGCAGTCGGCGCCGCCAATATCGCCAACAATAAGATCGATGCGCATTCCGACTTCGATCCCTGGCCGGAGCTCATGGAGTTCCGCGGCAATGCACGCAAGATCTTTGACGGCAGCGAGACCGGCGTTCCCTTCCTCGACGGCATCGTCGTTCGCAAGGATTTCGCCGATAAATATCCCGAGCTTGTGGTTGCCATGTGCAAGGCGATCATCGCCGCCGATCAATGGGTGCAGAAGGATCCGGTGGCCGCCTCCGTCGCGCTCGAGCAATGGACCGGCATCCCGAAGGAGGTCCACTATCTCTATCTGAGCAAGGGTGGAATTCTGACGCTCGATCCGACCATTAAGAAGCCTTTGGTCGAAGCGCTCAAATATGATTACGGCGTCTTGGCCAAGACGAAGAATGTGCCGCCGCTCGACTTTGGCCAGTGGATCGATGATCGCTACATCCGCCAGGCCTATAAGGAATTGGGGATGAATTACGATGCCGCCGTTGCCAGCATCGATGATCCGAAGCTGATCAACGCGACGCTCCTGCCGGAAGTGTGGGTCGCCGACAAAGGCATCGAGACCTACCCGACGGTCAAGGCCATGTTGAAAGGCGTCGCCGCGATGAATAAGGCCGGCGTCAAGATCAACGCCACTTATGTCTATGACGCGAATGTCGGCGTGAAGCTCTTCGGCAAGACCGCCTATTTTGCCAAGGGCGGCGACGGCATCGTCAAGGCCTTTCTGCGCGAGCCTGATGCGACGGCCTATGCCAAAACCTCCGGCGGCAAGGCGATGAGCCTTACCGATGCGCTGGCTAATCCCGACATCCTCGCTGCCGCAGCGCCGGCAAGCGGCGCCACGAAGAACTGACGCTCACGCAATCGTCCTGCGCAGCGGGCGTCCTCGCGCCCGCTGCCACAGCACCAATCATGACTTTTGGAGTTGATCGATCATGAGCTTCGAATCCGATGTCGTCATCGATGGGATTCCCAAGACTGACCTGAAGACCGATTCGAAAAAGACCGACTCGAAGCCGCGCGCTTTCGAGGCGGAGCAGGGCGCGAGCGCGCTCGTCGCTGCGCAAGCCAAGCGCAAGGGAGCGGACCGATTGAAGAGGATCAAGCCGTCACCCTGGCTGCGTTATGGCATCAGGCTCTTTGCCGTCGTCGTCGCCATCGGCCTGTGGCACTTCGCATCGACGACGCAGTTCCACTTCATCTTGAATTTCGAGAATGTGCCGTCGCCGCTCGTCGTCGGACAGCAATTCCTCGATATGCTGCATACGCAGCGTTTCTATATCGACATTGGCGTCAGCATCGAGCGCATCACCATCGCTTTTGCTCTCGCGGCCGTGAGTGGCATATTCATTGGCGTGTTGATGGGCCGCTTCTGGCTCGTCGAAGATATGGTGTCGCCCTATATCGAAATCCTGCGGCCGATTCCGGCCGTCGCCTGGATTCCGCTGGCGATCCTGATCATGCCGACGGAAGAGTCGAGCATCATCTTCATCACCTTCCTTGGCGCCTTCTATCCGATCGTCCTGAATACGGTGCATGGCGTCGGGCAGACGCCGGCCGTGCTCATCCGCGCCGCGCGCAGTCTCGGCGCCAGCAATCGCGCCATTCTGTTCCGCGTCATCCTGCCGGCGGCGCTGCCCAACATTACTGCGGGCCTTGCGATTGGCATGGGCGTCGCGTGGTTCTCGCTGCTCGCCGGCGAAATCATCAGCGGCCAATATGGCATCGGCTATTTCACCTGGGCCTCCTATACGCTCGTGCAATATCCGAAAATCATCATCGGCATGCTCTGCATCGGCATTCTCGGAACGCTGTCGACCGCGCTCGTGCGCCTCATGACGAAGCCGTTCCTGCGCTGGCAGCAAGAGAGCAATTCGCGTCACTGACTCGTCGATCCTCACGGAGATACAGCCATGTCACTTGAGACGTCACTTGCGACGACCATCAGCGAGCATCCGCCGGTTACAGGTGTGAGCAATGTCGCGGGCCCAGGTCTGTGGCAGCCGGACAAGGGCAGGGTGCTTGTCGAGAATCTGAACATCGAATTTGGCCATAAGGGACAGAAGCGCCAAGCCGTCGTCGATGCGCAGCTTGACGTGAAGCCTGGCGAATTCGTCTGTCTGCTCGGACCGTCCGGCTGCGGAAAATCGACCATATTGAATGCGGTTGCGGGCTTCGTGCAGCCGACGAGCGGGCGCATCGAAGTCGATGGCGTCGAAGTCACAAAGCCCGGTCCCGACCGTGGCATGGTGTTTCAGCAGCATTCGCTGTTTCCCTGGCTTACAGTCAAAAACAACGTCGCCTTCGGGCCGCTGATGGCAGGCTATGGCCAGACTCTCGCCGAAACACGCGCGCGCATCTTCTTGTCGCTCGTCGGCCTCACCGCTTTCGAGGATCATTATCCGTCGATGCTGTCGGGCGGCATGCAGCAGCGCGTCGGCATCGCCCGCGCGCTCGCCAATTACCCCGCGGTCTTGTTGATGGATGAGCCGTTCGGCGCGCTCGATGCGCAGACGCGCTCGATGATGCAGGAAATGTTGCTGAAGCTCTGGGGCTCGTTCCAGAATACGGTGCTCTTCGTCACCCATGATGTGGAGGAGGCGATCTTCTTGGCCGACCGCGTCATCGTGATGAGCGCGTCGCCCGGACGGATCATCGCCGACATTAAAGTGCCGCTCGCGCGGCCGCGCGTTCCCGACATTCTGACCTCGCCGGAATTGCTCGAAATCAAGAAGCACTGCCTGTCGCTAATCCGCGCGGAAACTCTGCGCGCCTTCGAACAGCAAAATAGTGCCGCATAAGGAAATAATCTTTCCTGCTCAGTGACTTGCAGGGCCAAAGAAACTCTGATATAGGATGTTCTAACATGTTATATCAAGTGCTTCGACAACTACCGAACGGGCTGAAATCGTGAAGCCGCAACCGCTCACTCCGACCTCGCCGCAGCCGCTCTACGTCCAGATCAAGGACACGCTGCGCCAGCGCATTCTCGACGGCGTCTATGCTCCGCATGAGCGGCTGCCGTCGGAAAACACGCTGATGAATATTTTCGAGGTGAGCCGGATCACGGTGCGCCAGGCGCTGCGCGATCTGCACAATGAAGGGCTGGTGTTCAGCGCGCAGGGCAAGGGGACCTTCGTCAGCAAGCCCAAGGCGGTGCAGGACGTGCAGCAATTGCAGGGCCTCGAAGAGGCCATGGTCGCCAAAGGTTATGTGGCGGGCACCAAGCTCGTCAGTATGGGGCAGAAGCGGCCGACGAAAGCGGTGCGCGCCGCTCTGCAGCTTTCATCCGGCGAGGATGTCGTCGAAATCAAGCGCGTCCGGCATCTGAACTTTGAGCCGGTCTCGGTTGATCTGAGCTACTTCCCGATGGATATCGGCAGCAAGCTCATCAACTGCGATGTCACGGGTGACATCTTTCCGTTGCTCGAAAACGAGCTTGGCCAGCGGCTGGGTGCAGCCGATCTCAAACTCGAAGCGATCTTGCCGGACAGCGAGGATCTGCAGGACCTCCTGCAGATGAAAGCGGGCGATCCGATTCTGCGGGTCGAACGCATGACCTACACGGCGGACGGACGTCCGATCGATTTCGAATATCTCTCCTTCCGCGGCGACTCCTACCAATACCGCTTCCGGATCGAGCGCAAATAAAAGGGTCTGATAATGAACTCGGCAACCGAAATTCCCGTCATGAAAACCGACATTCTAGTCATCGGCGGAGGCACGGCCGGCCCGATGGCCGCGGTGACGGCTAAGGAGGCCAATCCAGAGCTTGAAGTGCTGCTGCTCGAAAAGGCGAATGTGAAACGCAGCGGCGCGATCTCCATGGGCATGGACGGCTTGAACAATGCCATCATCCCGGGCCATGCGACGCCCGAGAGCTATGTGAAAGAGATCACCATAGCCAATGACGGCATCGTCAATCAGAAAGCACTGCTCGCCTATGCGAATCGCAGCTATTCGATGATCCAGAAGCTCGACGATTGGGGCGTGCATTTCCAGAAGGACGAGACGGGCGATTACGACGTCAAGAAAGTCCATCACCTCGGCACCTATGTGCTGCCGATGCCGGAAGGCCATAACGTCAAGAAGATCCTCTATCGCCGTCTGCGCCGCGCCCGCGTCAACATCGAAAACCGCTATCAGGCGACAAGACTTCTGAAGGATCGCGATGGCAAGATTGCAGGCGCCGTTGTGCTCGGCACCCGCACCGGCGAAGTCGCCATCATCCAGGCGAAGGCGGTGATCCTGTCGACGGGCGCTGCCGGCCGTCTCGGCCTGCCGCAGTCGGGCTATCTCTTCGGCACCTATGAGAATCCGGCGAATTGCGGCGACGGCCATGCGATGGCCTATCATGTCGGCGCCGAGCTCACCGGACTCGAATGCTACCAGATCAATCCGCTCTTGAAGGACTATAACGGTCCGGCCTGCGCCTATGTGACGGGACCGCTCGGCGGCTTCACCGCCAATGCGCACGGCCAGCGCTTCATCGAATGCGACTATTGGAGCGGCCAGATGATGCTCGAGTTCTATCGCGAGCTCGAAGGCGGCAAGGGGCCGGTGTTCCTGAAGCTCGATCATCTCGCCGAAGAGACGATCAGCGAGATCGAGACCATCCTGCACAGCAATGAGCGGCCGAGCCGCGGCAGATTCCATGAAGGCCGCGAGACCAACTACCGCAGCGACATGGTCGAGATGCAGATCTCCGAGATCGGCTTCTGCAGCGGCCACAGCGCGTCCGGCATCTGGGTCGATGAACATGCGCAGACGTCGGTACCGGGCCTCTATGCCGCCGGCGACTGCGCCTCGGTCCCGCATAATTATATGCTCGGCGCCTTCGTCTATGGGCAGATCGCTGGCGAACGGGCCGCCGATTTCGCGCAAAGCCGTTCCGAGCCGGCGCTCGATTACGATTTCATCGCGCAGGAAGCGGCCCGCGTTCAGGCGCCGATGCAGCGCGCGGACGGCATCACGCCCTATCAGATGGAATATAAGATCCGCCGTCTCGTGAACGATTATCTGCAGCCGCCGAAGATCACCAAGAAGATGGAGATCGGCCTGCAGCGGTTCCAGGAGATCCGCGAGGATCTCGCCTATCTCTATGCCCGCGACCCGCATGAGCTGCTGCGCGCGACGGAGACGGCCGCCATTCTCGACTGCGCCGAGATGGCCGCGCGCGCCTCGCTCTATCGGACTGAAAGCCGCTGGGGCCTCTATCACTATCGCGTCGACTATCCCGAGCAGAACGACGCTGACTGGTTCGCACATACGCAGCTTGCCAAGGACGATGACGGCCGCATGGTCTGCTTCAAGCGTCCCATCGAGCCCTATGTGGTCGAATTGGAAGACGAAGAAAAGACGGCCTATCAGCGGCTGCGCGTCAAGCAGGCGGTGAACGCCTGAGAAGTCAAGCAAGCGATCTGATCGCTCGATCTCACGCGGCGATCAGAGTCGAAGGAGTTTTTGAAATGCCGATTGCAACTACGCCAACAAGCGTTCCCGTCGTCGTGGACGGGGAGAAATGCATCGCCGACAAGGGCTGTCGCGTCTGCATCGAGGTTTGCCCGCTCGATGTCCTGTGGATCGACGAGGCGACCGGCAAGGCGCATATGCGCTATGACGAATGCTGGTACTGCATGCCTTGCGAGGCGGATTGCCCGACGGGCGCCGTCAAGGTCAACATTCCCTATCTTCTGCGCTGAACGGAAACGAACATGGTGGACGAAGACCCTCATCTTCGCGCTATCGCCGAGCGCTTGCGCTCGCCGGATGCCGGCGTGCGGCGCGTGGCGGTCATGGATCTCGTGGATTGTGAAGATCCCGGCGCGGCCGAACTTCTGGTTGCGGCGTTGAAGGACAGCGATCCGGCGGTGCGGCGCGAGGCGGCAAAGATCCTCGACGAATTCGACGCCGACGGCATCGCCGGCGCTTTGGTCGAGGCATTGACAGCCGAAGACGAACAGGTGCGCAATGCTGCCGCCAGGGCGCTCGCGGATCTCAAAGATCCGGGCGCTGTGCCCGCGCTTCTGGCAGCACTGTCGGGCGACGATCCTTTCGTGCTGACTGGCATATTGCGGGCGCTGAAATCCTTCCGCGTTGCTGAGGCGGAAGAGCCGGCACTGCGCTATCTCAACCATCCGACATCGACCGTGCGCCGCGAAGCTGTGGGCGTGCTCGGCTATTTGAAGCATCGCAACGCGCTGCCCGCGCTGATGGCGTCGGCGCGCAAGGATGCCGATCCTGAAGTGCGCCGCGCCGGCGTCGGTTCGCTTCTCTATGGCGAGGCCGAGCTTGTTGCGCCATGTCTCATCGAGGCGCTGCACGATCCGCATTGGCAGGTGCGGGCGGAGGCGGCCCTCAGCCTGGGCAAGCTGCATTGTGCGTCAGGCGTCGAGCCGCTGGTTAGCGCGACAGCCGACAGTCTCTGGCAGGTCCAGGAAAAGGCGGTCGAGGCGCTCGGCAAGATCGGTGCGACGTCTGCCATTCCCGCGATCGGCAAATGCGCCAGCCATGAGGTGAGCAATTTGCGCAAGGCGGCCATCGGAGCGCTCGGCGAGATCGGCCATGCCGATGCGCTGCCCTTCATCGATGCCGCCTATCAGGATCCCGATCCCGATGTGCGTAAGCTTGCGCGCTGGGCCCGCGACCGCTTGGAGCGGAATGCAGGCTCCAAAGGCTTGCGCGTCGTCGACGCCAATCAAAAAGCATCGTGATGACGGCCGTCACTGACGGTCGCGGCACGGATGCTTCCTCGGACGGGGTCCCGGCGCAGGCTCCGTCCGAGGCTGTTTCACCATTAGTTGTTTCACCGCCGAACGAAGTGCGCGTTTTCCGCGACGCGCGCAGGCTCGAGCTTGAATGGGCGGATGGTACAGTGCGGCGCTATGGCTTCGCCGAGCTGCGCCGCCAATGCCGCTGCGCCGATTGCACGGCTCGGCGTCGGGCGGGGCTCGCGATCGGGGTTCAAGACGACATAGAGATCGTCGGCGTCAACCCGATGGGCACGGGCGCACTGCAATTTGTCTTTTCCGATGGCCATGAGCGCGGCATTTTTCCCTGGCCCTATTTCCTGACGCTGCCGCAAGCCTCGTAAATTCCCCGATTGACGGCACAGGCTTTGCTCCCTAAGTCCGAGCGGCGTCGGGGGTATGAATGAGCGTTCCTGAAATCGTCTTGGAAAAAATCGGCTGCTGCGGCGTGATCACGCTCGATCGGCCGGCTGCCTTGAATGCTTTGACGCTGGAGATGATCCAGGCGCTGGGCACGGCGCTCGACGCCTATGCGGCCGACAGCAGCGTCGCGCTTGTCGTGCTCCGCAGCACGAACCCGCGCGCCTTCTGCGCCGGCGGCGACATCAGGAAGCTCTATGAGCTCGGGCGCGCCGGCAAGCATGACGAGCAGATGGCCTTCTTCCATGCCGAATATCGGCTCGTTCGACAGATCGCGCATTTCCCCAAGCCCTATGTGTCCCTGATCGAGGGTATTGTCATGGGCGGCGGTGCGGGCATCAGCGTGCATGGCAGCCATCGCATTGGCGGCGAGACGCTGAGCTTCGCCATGCCGGAAGTGAACATCGGCTATTTCCCCGATGTGGGCGCCACGCATTTTTTGCCGCGCCTGCCGGGCCGTTTCGGCACCTATATTGCGCTGACCGGCGCCCGCATCGGGCTCGGCGATGCAATGGCGCTGGGGCTCGCCACGGCGCATGTGCCGGCGGCGCGCTTCGATGCGCTGCTGGCGCGTCTTTCCAAAGGTGAGGACATCGCGCAGGCGATCGCCGCCGAACAGGCGCCGGCGCCCGAGTCCGATCTCATGTTGCAGAAGCATTTCGTCGATGGCTGCTTTGGCGCCGCCGATGTCGATGCTATCCTCGGCGAAATCGATGAGGCGAGCTATGCCGGTTCGAATTTCGCCATGACGACCTATCAGACGATCAGATCGCGCTCGCCGACGAGTCTCGCAATCGCGCTGCGCCAGATGCAGCTTGGACCGAAGCTCGATATCGATGCCGCCTTGCAGCTGGAATATCGCGTCGCGCAGCGCGTCGTGCGCGGCCACGACTATTATGAGGGCGTGCGCACGACGCTGATCGACAAGACCGACAAGCCGCGCTGGGAACCCGACGACGTCGACAAGATCAAGCAGAGCGATGTCGATGCGTATTTTGCGCCTTATCCGGACGGCGAATTGGAATTTCCGGCGCTGATAGGGGCTGCATGAATTCGCTGCAGAAAGACAATGCCGCGAAATTCAGCTCCGCTTCCGACGCGGCGATCAGGATCGGCGATGCCCGCGTCGACCATAATCCGCAGACGCGCTGGGGATTGATCCTCGTCATCTTCATGCGCTTGATGGCAGGCCTGTGGCTCTGCCAAGGCTTGGCCGAATGGGCCGCCGTTCTCTTGCCCGCTGAACAGGTACTCGATTCATTAACCGGCACGGCAGCGGCCGTGCTGATCTTCTTTGCGGTTGCGGATCTTGTTGCCGCCGTCGGGCTTTGGCTTGCGACACCTTGGGGCGGTGCGCTGT
The DNA here is from genome assembly GCA_052144065.1 of Methylovirgula sp. Classification (GTDB taxonomy): domain Bacteria; phylum Pseudomonadota; class Alphaproteobacteria; order Rhizobiales; family Beijerinckiaceae; genus Methylovirgula. The sequence continues at coordinate 44,526 of JBKQRA010000061.1, forward strand.
GGCTCTTTGCGGCGACATCGCAGATCTTCGCCGCCGTCACGATCAAAGACGCATTCAATTCGAGCTGGATTTTCGTCGATGCGATTTTGATCATCATTTATTTCGCGTTGACATTCAAAGCCGGGCAAGGCCCCGACTGAGCACGCATCGCAGCGCGTGCGCATCGTTGTTCATTTTCCGGTGAGAGTCTTCGTTAGCTTGTCGCAACGTCTGCGAGGCCCCGCTGCGCTCTAAGCGTAACAAAATCGTAAGTTAACAAGCTCAAATCTTAAGCGATTTTCATCGTAAAAATCGACTTTATTTCAGTATTGATTCACGCAGTTTTTTATACGTTCGATTCAGAGTGTTACTTAAACTCGTCTTCATTCGCGTTGCTTATACATCTCATTGTCAACGAGCCGAGGGATGAGATGAGGCTCGGAAAAAACGAAGGGATGGGTCATGAACAGCGTTCTCAAGACGCAGGCTCCGCAAGGCCGTACGGAACGGGCCAATGAAGTCCGTCCCGCCTATATCGAGGCGCTCACTTTGGTTGAGCGACTGCATCGGCGCCTGCTTGATGTCATCAAGGATGAGTTCGATCGGCGGGGGCGCAGCGACGTCAATTCAGTGCAGGCGCTGCTGCTCTACAACATCGGCGACAAGGAGCTGACCGCTGGCGAGCTGCGCACGCGCGGCTACTATCTCGGCTCGAATGTCTCATACAATGTGAAGAAGCTCGTCGAGATGGGTTATCTTCATCATGCCCGCTCGCGGCTTGATCGCCGCTCGGTGCGGATCAGCCTCACGCCGAAAGGCAAGGAGGTGCATGAGATCGTCACCTCGCTTTACGACAAGCATGTCCTGACGATCGAGCAGATCGGCGGCATCTCCAATGATGAATTCTCCAAGCTCAATCAGTCGTTGCACCGGCTGGAGCGCTTCTGGACCGACCAGATCCGTTTCCGCCTCTGATTATTGAGCCTTTGAACTGTTTTATTGCTCGGCCGGACAATCCCGTTTGTCCGGCCGAACGCATTTTTGGACCCGGGGGCTGGCGGCGCCACTTGTGTGCCCGAAAGTCGACAGCTGAGATCATATTTTGGTGTAACGCCGATTTGCACTGCCAAATCGCCTGTTTGGCGCGATAAACCGCCACAAAATCGCCCTGCATTTGCGGCTTGTTTACCCTAACGATGCTAGCCGAGATGAGGACGGATTCGAGTTTCGGTTTGGCTGGGGCCGGCGCAGGATTAAGCCGCGTTGTCCCCTTCGGGCTTTCTCCTTCCGCCGGGTGCCCTTCGACCGCCATCATTGGTTGATAGCGGGAGGGTGTCCCTTTGAGAGACCCGGCTTGGTCGAGAGACTTTGGTCTGGGCGCGATTTGGGCACGGTTGCGGTAGGCCGCAGCGAGATGACTTCGGAGCGGGGCAGTGGTGAGATTTTCCTTTCCCATGTCGAAACTGGCATTTTCGGCATGTGACGCTGGATTTTTGGGTCGCGCTGGATTTCGCGCATCTCTCGCCTTGAGCTTGGCTGTATCTGCGGCGGCGCTCGCCGCCTCAAGCCGGACCGCGGCGGCCGGCGACGCGCTTTTCTCCGATCAGGCCGAATGGGCCCAAAGCTATGATGCCGACGCGCATCTGACCGTGACGCGCTCGACGACCCCGGTTCTGTCGCCGGCAACCTTCGCCGCGACCGAGCAGGCAATCGAGCATTATCGGCAGATCGTCTCGTCGGGCGGCTGGCCGCGGGTTCCGGCCGGCCGCACCCTGCGTCTCGGCGCCACGGGCCAGGCGGTCGTCATTCTGCGCAAGCGGCTGATGGTTTCGGGCGATCTCGACTCGGGTGCAGGGGCCTCGCCGGTCTTCGATTCCTTCGTCCAGGCCGCCGTGAAGCATTTCCAGGCGCGCAGTGGCATTGTGCAGTCGGGCGAGGTGAACGGCGATACGTTCAGCGCGCTCAACGTGCCGGCCGACCAGCGCTTGAACCAGCTCGAGGTCAATCTCGTCCGTCTGAAGGCCTATACGGGCGATCTCGGTCAGCGCTTCGTCATGGCCAACATCCCGGCCGCCGCGGTGGAGACCGTCGAGAACGGCGTCGTCGCGACCCATCACGTCGCCGGCGTCGGCCGCATCGACCGCCAGTCGCCGGTCATGATGACCAAGGCGACGGACATCAATTTCAACCCGTTCTGGACCGTGCCGGCCTCGATCATCCGCAAGGATCTGATCCCGAAGATGCAGGCTAATCCGAATTATCTGACCGAGAACAAGATCCGCATCTTCAACAAGGAAGGCCAGGAGGTTCAGCCCTCTGAGATCAACTGGCATTCGATGGATGCGACGCATTACGAATATCGCCAGGATCCCGGCGCCGATGTGAATGCGCTCGGCGTCGTGCGCATCAACATTCCCAACCCGTATGGCGTCTATATGCATGACACCGACGAGCGCGGTATCTTCGGCGACGACTACCGCTACATCTCGTCGGGATGCATTCGCGTGCAGGATGTCCGCGACTATGTGGCTTGGCTGTTGAAGGACACGCCCGGCTGGGACCGCACCCATATCGATCAGACGATCGCCTCAGGCGAGCGCGTCGATGTCAAGCTTGCAGCGACCGTGCCGGTCTATTGGGTCTATATCACCGCCTGGGCGACTCCGGACGGGATCGTCCAGTTCCGCAATGATATTTACCAGCGCGATGGGCTCGGCTCGGTCGCGGCCGCCAATATGGGCGCGACACCCATGCCGGCGGCGAGCCCGGCGAGCCCCGTGCCGGTTCCGGCGGCGGTCGAGCAGCCGCACTCTGACGATCAGTCGCGTTCCGACGTCCTGCCGCCCATGGACGAGCGCCAATACGGCCAATATTGAGGGCAGGGCGGCTTGGCCGCCGCCAAGCTCGGCCATTCGGCGCCGAAAAAGCCCATTCTTTCAAAAATTGGGCGTTCTCTGGCGTCTTTGCGCCTGCCAAGAGGCATGCTAAAGGCAGAGGCTTGGGGCGCTTGACAGGCCAATGGCCACAATCGGCCCCGCTTCCGGACCGCGCGCCCAACGCGCGGCATAAATCTCCAAAAACGTTCAGGACGCCTCGCTCATGACCAAGTCCGATGCCGAAGCCGGCGCTCATATGGTTCAGAATTCTTTTTTTTCTGCGGGCCTCGCCGACGTCGATCCCGAAATTGCTGATGCGATCGCCAAAGAGCTGAATCGCCAGAGAGACGAGATCGAGCTCATCGCGTCGGAAAATATTGTCTCCAAGGCCGTGCTCGAAGCCCAAGGCTCGATCATGACCAACAAATATGCCGAGGGCTATCCGGGCAAGCGCTATTATGGCGGCTGCCAATTCGTCGACATCGCGGAAAACCTCGCGATCGAGCGCGTCTGCCGCCTGTTCGATTGCAAATTTGCCAATGTGCAGCCGAATTCCGGCAGCCAGGCCAACCAGGCGGTGTTTCTAGCGCTGCTGCAGCCGGGCGATACTTTCATGGGTCTCGATCTCGCCGCCGGCGGACATCTGACGCATGGCTCGCCGGTCAATCTCTCCGGCAAATGGTTCAAGCCGGTCTCCTACGGCGTGCGGCCGGACGACAATCGCATCGACATGGATGCGGTGGCTAAGCTCGCCGAAGAGCATAAGCCGAAGCTGATCCTGGCCGGCGGCTCCGCCTATCCTCGCTTCTGGGACTTCGAGCGCTTCCGCCAGATCGCCGATTCGATCGGCGCCTATTTCATGGTCGACATGGCGCATTTCGCCGGCCTCGTCGCGGGCGGCGTGCATCCCTCGCCCTTCCCGCATGCGCATGTCGCGACGTCGACGACGCATAAGACATTGCGCGGTCCGCGCGGCGGTCTCGTTCTGACGAACGATCAGGACATCGCCAAGAAGATCAATTCGGCCGTCTTCCCGGGTCTCCAGGGCGGTCCGCTGATGCATGTCATCGCCGGCAAGGCCGTCGCTTTCGGCGAAGCGCTGCGTCCCGACTTCAAGATCTACATCCGCCAGGTCGTTGAAAACGCCAAGGCGCTCGCTGCGACCATCGTCGAGGGCGGCTTCGCCATCACCTCGGGCGGCACCGACAACCATCTGATGCTGGTCGATCTGCGGCCGAAGAACCTCACCGGCAAAGCCGCTGAGGCGGCGCTGTCGCGGGCGCACATCACCTGCAATAAGAATGGCGTGCCCTTCGACACGGCGAGCCCGATGGTGACGTCCGGCATTCGTCTCGGCACGCCGGCCGGAACCTCGCGCGGCTTCGGAGTCGCCGAATTCAAGAAGATCGGCGGCCTCATCGTCGAGACGCTCGACGGTCTTGCCAAGAACGGCGATGCCAACAATGGTGCTGTCGAAACGGCAGTGAAAGCGAAAGTGTCCGAGCTGACGCAACGCTTCCCGATCTATTGAGGACGCCTTTATGAGGTGCCCTTATTGCGGCAGTCTCGAAACGCAAGTGAAAGACTCGCGGCCGACGGAGGACGCTTCGTCCATCCGCCGGCGGCGCGTCTGCCCCGATTGCGGCGGACGTTTCACCACCTTTGAGCGCGTGCAGCTACGCGAGCTCACGGTGGTGAAGAAGACGGGTCGACGGGTGCCCTTCGATCGCGACAAGCTGATGCGTTCGATCGAGATCGCGCTGCGCAAGCGGCCGGTCGAAGCCGATCGCGTCGAGCGCCTCGTCAATGGCATCGTGCGTCAACTCGAAAGCCAGGGCGAGCCGGAGATCCAGAGCACCCAGATCGGCGAATTGGTGATGGATGGCTTGCGCTCGCTCGATAGCGTCGCCTATGTGCGCTTTGCCTCGGTCTATCGGAATTTCCGCGAGGCGCGCGATTTCAATACGCTGATCGATGAGCTTTCGCAGGCGCCCGCCGATTTGGATTCCCCCCGGGTGCCGAAATCGAAGACGCCGTCGCAGGCGTGAGATGCTTAATCGATCAGTCGAGCATGACGGCGGGGTTGGTGCTGCCTGACGATGCCTCCTTCACATCTTGGGCTGCGATGGATGCGGATGCCCGCTACATGGCCGCGGCGCTGGCGCTTGCCCGGCGCGGCCTCGGCCGTGTCGCCCCCAATCCCGCGGTCGGCGCGCTCATCGTCAAGGATGGCATCGTCGTCGCGCGGGGCTGGACGGCGGATGGCGGGCGCCCGCATGCCGAAACCATCGCCTTGCAGGCGGCAGGCGCAGCCGCCAAAGGTGCAACGCTTTATGTGACGCTGGAGCCTTGCAGCCATCACGGCCGCACGCCGCCTTGCGCCGATGCGGTGATCGCCGCCGGCATTGCGCGCGTCGTCTCGGCGGTCGATGATCCAGACCCCCGCGTGGGCGGGCGCGGCCATGCGCGGCTGGCCGCGGCAGGCATTGAGGTGCGCAGCGGCGTACTGGCGAAGGAGGCCGCGCGCCTCAATCGCGGCCACATCCTGCGGGTGACGAAGGGCCGGCCGATGCTGACGCTTAAATTGGCGCAGACGCTGGACGGCTTTGCGGCTGGGACGCCGGGCGCGCCGCGTCTTGCGATCACCGCCGCCACCGCCAATGCTTTTGTGCATATGGAGCGCGCGCTCAATGATGCGATTCTCATCGGCAGCGGTACGGCGCGGCTGGACGATCCGCTGCTGACCGTGCGACTGCCGGGGCTTGAGGGCTCAAAGCCCTTGCGCATCGTGCTCGATTCGCATTTGACGCTCGATCCGAGATCGAAGCTCGCCGCGACGGCGAGCGATAATCCGACACTTGTCGTGACGAGCGAAGCCGCGTCGCAGACGGCGGCGGATGCGCTCGTCAAAATGGGCATCGAGATCCTGCGCGTCGCCGCCGATGCGTCGGGTCAAATCGATCTTGCGGCGGCGTTTTTGCATTTCGCCAAACGCGGCCTCACGCGGATTTTCTGCGAAGGCGGACCGCGGCTTGCCGAGGCGCTTTTGCAAAATGATCTTGTTGATGAAATCATTCTTCTGACAGGCGCGATTCCCTTAAAGGGGGAGGGGATTGCGGCGCTTAACGCAACCCAGCGCGCGAGCTTGAACGACGTCATGAAATTTCATCGCATCGACGATAGAATGATCGGCGCCGATCATTTGCAGCGCTTCGAAAGGGGCGGATAATATGTTCACGGGCTTGATTAGCGATGTCGGCGAAGTGATTCATATCACGTCGCATGACCATGGCCATATGAAACGCGTGCGGATCGCGACCGAATATCCGGCCTTGTCGATCCATGAAGGCGCATCGATCGCCTGCGGCGGTCCGTGTCTCACCGTGGTCGCCAAGGGCACCAGTGGCAAGCAGCAATGGTTCGAGGTGGATGTCGGCGCCGAGACGCTGGCGCGCACCAATGCGCATGATTGGAAGGTCGGCACCAAACTCAATCTCGAACGTGCCCTTCGGGTCGGAGACGAACTCGGCGGCCATTTCGTCACGGGCCACGTCGATGCGCTGGCGACGATCGAAGCGATCGAAGTCTTCGATGGGATGAAGCGCTTTACGATCGAAGTGCCGAAGGCCTTTTCGCGCTTCATCGCCGAAAAAGGGTCTGTCACGCTCGACGGCACGTCGCTCACCGTCAATGAGGTGATCGGTAATCGCTTTTCCGTGATGCTCATTCCGCATACGCTTCTGGTCACGAGCTGGGGTGACCGGAAGGTCGGCGATTCCGTCAATCTCGAGGTCGATCTGATCGCGCGCTATGCCGCGCGGCTGACCGAGGCCAAGCACGAATGAAGTCCCATTGGCAGATGTTCGCGGCCTATAATGGCTGGGCCAATACGCGGATCTATGAAGCCGCGGCGAAGCTTTCGGATCAAGACTATCGCGCCGATTGCGGGGCCTTCTTCAAATCCGTTCACGGCACGCTCAATCATCTGCTCGTAACCGACCGCATCTGGATGGCGCGCTTCATCGGCGCGAGCGATGCGCCGTCGCGGCTCGATTCGATCCTGTTCGAGACTTTGCCGGAGCTGCGCGCCGCCCGTGCCGGCGAAGATCAGCGCATCATCGCCTTCATCGACGGTCTCGACGAGGCGGCTCTTTCGAAGAGCTTTCGCTATCGCGCAATTTCGACACCGACGGAATTCGAGCAGGTGCTCTCTTTGGCGCTGGCACATTGGTTCAATCATCAGACGCATCATCGCGGCCAAGTGCATGGCCTTCTCACGCGTCTGACGGGGGCACGGCCGGAGCTCGATCTTCTGGCCTATCAGCGCGCCGCGGGCATTGAGGGCGTGCGCCGGATCGCCTGATACAAAGAAAAAGGCCATTCCGCTTGGACGGAATGGCCTGAGACATTCAGACTGCCGGGACGGATATCAATCCGGGCCGAAGCATTCGTCTTCGGTCTTGTCATAGCCGGCAGGCTTCGTGCCGGCCTTGGCCGGACGTCCACGATCAAGCGCACCGGTCGAGCGTGCCCGCAGATAGATGTAAATCGCGTCGATGTGGCACATGACGTTCTTATTATCGCCGAAGGCGGGCATGACCAGCTGCTCCGCTGAATTCACGTCCTTCTTGCCGCCGACGACGATGCCGACAACTTCGGGATAGCTCAGATGCTTCAGCATCTCGGTGAGATTGGGCGCATAGGACGAGCCGAGGCCGTCGGGGCCATGGCACACAAGGCAATTGGCGCCGTATTGGAGGTAGCCGACGCTGGTATAGAAATCGACCGTGCCGTCTTTTTCGATTTTATAGGTCGGATTGCCCTTCGCGTCGTACCATTCACCATGGTCTTGCTTGACGGCGGCTGGGTCGGCCGGATCTTCGGCCATAGCCAAGCTCTGGCCGAAGATGAACAGGAGAGCGAGCGCCCCCAATATCGATGTCGCAAACTTCACGTGGTCTACTCCTTGGCTGGGTTCCGATTTTCTCGGATTGATTTTGAACTCGATTTGCGCCTGAAACGTCCTAGGCCGAAAGCCGGGTCGAGCGGTCTGGCCATGGAGTGGCAGCAAAGGGTCGGCCTGGCGGCATGAAGCATGCCGGCAGCCAAATCTTCGGACGCGTTTCCCCTCCTCCTCATTGCCGCCCATCAGAAAACGGGAGGCAATTTGCATTCAACTTCCGACCTGCCCATAGCATGCCTGAGCGTGGGTGAGAATGCGGTTGGCTATTGGTTTCGTTCTTGGCGGTCAAATGACGCGGCCTTGAAAACTCAAGGTGCGCTAATAAACCGCGCTCCTATAACGCGTATCTCCGCGTGCCCGTCAATCGCTTGCAGCGCAGCGGCACGCTTGTTACTCAACCCGCCACTGGTACCGAAAAAACCAGCCCTCTGACCGAGATCCATCAGCACCATGGCCGAGCCGCGCCGTTCCACCGAAGCTGCCGACGGGCTGGCGCATGCCAGCGCCGCGGGCGCGCGTTTCCTGATCGTCGAGGCGCGCTTCTATGATGAGATCGGCGCGCTGCTGCTGGACGGCGCCAAGCGGGCCTTCGCGGCGGCAGACGCCGAATGCGAGAGCCTGCGCGTGCCCGGTGCGCTCGAAATCCCGATCGCGCTCGCGCTCGCCCTCGATGCGGCTGAGGCGGCCGGCAAGCCCTATCAGGGCGCCGTCGCTCTCGGCTGCGTGATCCGCGGCGAGACCTATCATTTCGAGATCGTTGCAGGCGAAAGCGCCCGGGCCTTGATGGATCTGGCCGTCACCCGCCGGCTTGCCTTCGGCAACGGCATATTGACGGTCGAGACGGAAGAGCAGGCGCTCGTCCGCGCCCGTCTCGACGGCGGTGACAAAGGCGGCGATGCGGCGCGCGCTGCGCTGGCCCTCTATCGGCTGAAAACCGCCGGGGGAGCAATCTGATGGCCAAGGCGCTCGAGCGATCGGCGGCGCGGCTTGCAGCTGTGCAGGCGCTCTATCAGATGGATGTGGCCGGCAAGGGCATCGACGAGACGCTGGCGGAATTCGAAACCTTCTGGATCGGCCGCGAGATCGAAGGCGAGACCTATAATGCCGCCGATGCGGCGTTCTTTCGCGATATTTTGACCGGCGTCCTCGCAGATCAAGGTCCGATCGACCGCCAGATCGACAAGACGCTCGTCGAGACATGGCCGCTCGCCCGCGTCGATTCCGTCCTGCGCGCGATCCTGCGGGCCGGCGCCTATGAGCTGAAGAAGCGCAAGGACGTGCCGGCGAAGGTCGCGATCAAGGAATATGCGGATGTCGCCGGCGCTTTCTTCGAGCGCGAGGAAGTCGGCATGATCAACGCCGTCCTCGACGCTCTGGCGCATCAGCTGCGGGCCACTGAGTTCGCGGCGAAATGAGCTTGCGAAAACTTTTTTTCTCCCGAAACTCGGTCGATGGCGCGCCTATCGGAAGATGAACTGATCGCGCAGTTTTTTGCGCCGCTCGCCGGGCCCGGCGGGCTCGGGCTTGCCGATGATGCGGCAGCGCTCGTTCCACCCGAGGGCCACGAGCTGATCCTCACCACCGACATGCTGATCGGCGGCGTGCATTTCTTTGCCGATGATCCGGCCGATGCGATCGCCCGAAAGGCGCTGCGCGTCAATCTCTCCGATCTCGCCGCCAAAGGTGCCGCGCCCCTGGGCTTTTTGCTGAGCCTCGCGCTGCCGCAGGATTGGACCGAGGCCTGGTTGAAAGATTTTGCGAAAGGCCTCGGCGAGGACGCGAAAGCTTTTGCCATCCCGCTGCTCGGCGGCGATACGGTGAAAAGTCCGGGCGCGCTGACCTTGTCGATCACGGCGCTGGGCAGCGTGCCGCAAGGCCAAATGGTCCACCGTCCGGGCGTTGCCGAAGGCGATCTCCTTTATGTGAGCGGCACGATCGGCGATGCGGCGCTCGGCCTGCGGCTGCGGCTTGCAGCGGAAGGGGACATTGGCTGGATCGCGGCGCTCGATGCCGGAGCGCAGGCGCATCTGCGGGCGCGCTATCTCTTGCCGCGACCGCGCCTTGGTCTTGCCGGCGTTTTGCAGAAATATGCCCGGGCCGCGATGGATATTTCCGACGGGCTTGCCGGCGATCTCGCCAAAATGCTGCGGCTGACCAAAATGACGACAGAATTCGCGATCGGCGATCTGCCGCTTTCAGTGGCGGCGCGGCAGGCGCTCGCGCTTGAGCCCGGATTGATCGCGCCGATTCTCTCGGGCGGCGACGATTATGAGATTCTCTGTGCCGTCGCGCCGGCTAAGGCCGCCGCTTTTGAGGCGGCGGCAAAAGCCGCGGACATCCCCGTCGCGGTGCTGGGGCGGGCGCGGCGTGGCGAGGCCCCGCCGATCTTCCGCAGTGTGCAGGGGCCGGTCGTTTTGGCGGCGGCCTCCTACCAGCATTTCTGAGCGCCAAACAGACGCCTTGAACGGGGCAACTGGCACAAAATCATGAGTCTTTGTGACAATGCCCGGCCGATTGCGAGAGGCCGGCTTTCTGCCTATGGTGCCGCCCCGAAACCGGGCCAATCCCGGGTGGAGTCGGCGCATTTCTTCGGAGGTTCTTGTGATTTCACTTGAGCCCCGAGCAGCACCGATCCGCGGCAAAAAATGAGAGGGCGGAAATAAATGTTGTCCATCGGGGTTGTCATTCTTTGCGGCCTGTTGGCCGTCGTCTACGGTGGGGTCACCGCCTCGCAGCTGCTCGCAGCCGACGCCGGTTCGGCCCGCATGCAGGAAATCGCCGCCGCAATCGCGGAAGGCGCGCAGGCCTATCTCAAGCGCCAATATGCGACCATCGCCGGCGTCGGCGTGGTGATCTTCATCGCTCTCGGTTTTCTGCTCTCGTGGCCGGTTGCCGTCGGCTTTCTGATCGGCGCGGTGCTGTCGGGCGCCGCCGGCTTCATCGGCATGAATGTGTCGGTGCGTGCCAATGTCCGCACTGCCCAGGCGGCGACGCAATCGCTCGCGGCTGGCCTCGATATTTCGTTCAAGGCGGGCGCGGTCACCGGCATGTTGGTGGCCGGCCTCGCGCTGCTCGGCGTCGCCGTTTATTACCTCATCCTCACCACTGTCTTTCATAACGCGCCGGACAGCCGTCAGACGGTCGATGCGCTCGTCGCGCTCGGCTTCGGCGCCTCGTTGATTTCGATCTTCGCGCGGCTTGGCGGCGGCATTTTCACCAAGGGCGCCGATGTCGGCGCCGATCTCGTCGGCAAGGTTGAAGCCGGCATTCCGGAGGATGATCCGCGCAACCCCGCGACCATCGCCGACAACGTCGGCGACAATGTCGGCGACTGCGCCGGCATGGCGGCCGATCTTTTCGAGACCTATGCGGTGACGGTCGTTGCGACCATGGTGCTTGCGTCGATCTTCTTCGCCAAGGACGCGATCCTGTCGTCGGTGATGCTCTATCCGCTCGCGATCTGCGCGGCCTGCATCCTGACCTCGATCGCCGGCACTTATTTCGTGAAGCTCGGTCCGACCAATGCGATCATGGGCGCGCTCTATAAGGGCCTGATCGCGACGGGCGTGCTCTCCATCGTCGGCCTCGCGCTCGCGACGCAGCTCACCGTGGGCTGGGGGACGATCGGCAGCGGCGCCAATGCCGTCAGCGGTCTGCACCTGTTCGTGTGCGGTCTCGTCGGCCTCGTCGTGACGGGTCTCATCGTCATCATCACCGAATATTACACCGGCACCGGCAAGCGGCCGGTCGTCTCGATCGCGCAAGCCTCCGTCACCGGCCACGGCACCAATGTGATCCAGGGCCTCGCCGTCTCGCTTGAATCGACGGCGCTGCCGGCGCTTGTGATCGTTGGCGGCATTATCACGACCTATCAGCTCGCGGGTCTCTTCGGCACGGCGATCGCTGTGACGACCATGCTCGGCCTTGCCGGCATGATCGTCGCGCTCGATGCTTTCGGTCCGGTCACAGACAATGCCGGCGGCATCGCCGAAATGGCGGGCCTTCCGGCGGAAGTGCGGCATTCGACCGATGCGCTCGATGCGGTGGGCAATACAACGAAGGCTGTGACCAAGGGCTATGCGATCGGCTCCGCCGGTCTCGGCGCGCTCGTGCTCTTCGCGGCCTATACGAACGACATCAAGCATTTCGTCGATTCGGGCGTGCCCTATTTCAACGGGGTCGGCGCGATCGATATTTCGCTGTCGAATCCTTATGTCGTCGCCGGCCTGATTCTCGGCGGTCTAATCCCCTATCTCTTCGGCGGCATCGCGATGACGGCGGTCGGCCGGGCGGCGGGATCTGTCGTCGAAGAGGTGCGCCGGCAGTTCCGCGAAAAGCCGGGCATCATGGAAGGCAAGGAGCGGCCCGACTATGGCCGCGCCGTCGACATGCTGACGAAGGCCGCGATCAAGGAAATGATCATTCCGTCGCTGTTGCCGGTGTTGGCGCCGATCGTCGTCTATTTCGGTGTGCTCTTGATCTCGCACTCGAAGGCCAATGCCTTTGCGGCGCTCGGCGCGCTTCTGCTCGGCGTCATCGTCAACGGCCTCTTCGTCGCGATCTCCATGACGTCCGGCGGCGGCGCTTGGGATAATGCGAAGAAGAGCTTTGAGGACGGCTTCATCGACAAGGACGGCGTGAAGCACTTCAAGGGCAGCGAAGCGCATAAGGCGTCGGTCACCGGCGACACGGTCGGCGATCCTTATAAGGATACGGCGGGACCGGCGGTCAATCCGGCGATCAAGATCACCAATATCGTCGCGCTGCTGCTGCTCGCCATTCTGGCGCACTAACGCATCATCCCGAAAAGTTGCAGACTTTTCGGGCAAGGATGATGCGCAGAGGATCATCCCGAAAAGTTGCAGACTTTTCGGGCAAGGATGATGCGCAAAGAAAAAAGGCCGGATCGCTCCGGCCTTTTTTAGTGCTCAGTCGAGATCGCCTTCGCCTTCGCGGATCTGCTCGAGCGCCGCTTGATCTTCGGGCGCGCGTTTCGGCACTTTCTCCTCGCCGATCCAGCTCGCGACATAATGCGAGATCGATGGGCCGAGCATCAGCACGATCGCAAAGCGCACTGTCTGCAGCGCCATGACGAAAGCGATATCGACCTTGCTCGAGGCGGCGATGATCGCCACCGAATCCATGCCGCCGGGGCTCGTCGCGAGATAGGCGGTCAAAGGATCGATGCCCAGCGCCTTCACCAGTATGAAGGCGAGGCCGCCGCAAAAGGCCATCATGATGATGATCGAGGCGACGGTTTGGGGCAGGGCGCGGATCGCGTGCTGCAGAATTGGCCGGGTGAAGCCGAGACCGATGCTCCATCCTAACACGGCATAGCTTGCCGCCAGCAGCCATGGCGGCAGCGAAATCGAGATGAGGCCGGTCGCGTGGAGAAGCGTGCCGATGCACATCGGCATCAGCATCACGCCGACCGGAATCCGCGCAAAATGACCGACAGCACCGCCGATGATGGCGAGCGCCAGCGTCGCCTCAAAAGCCGGATGCTGCAACGGCGGAAACCAGACGATCGGTGGCACCGAGCCACCGGAGACGTCATGCCAGACTCTGACGACGGCGGAGGCGGCGACCGTCACGAAGACGACCCGCAGATATTGCATGAAGGCCACGAGACGCGCGTCGGCGCCGAAGGCATCGGCCATCAGCATCATGGCGGACGCCGCACCGGGGCAAAGCCCCCAGATCGCAGTGGTCGCCGGCAGCACGCGCAGGCGGCTGACGAGAAATCCGAGCAGCGCGGAGGCGATGATGATCGCCATGACCATGCTGAGAAACAGCGGCCATTTGGCGAAAAACGTCGCGATGATCGTCGGCGTGATCGCATTGGCGACGAGGCAGCCGATGACGGCCTGGGCGCCGTAATGCGGCAGATGCGGCACGCGGATCTCGCCGCCGCCGGTCTCGACCAGAATGGCGGCGAACATCGGCCCGAGCAGAATGGCGGCGGGCAGTCCCGCCTTTTCGAGCAGCGCGGCCGCAAGAAAGGAGCCGGCCAGCAGCAAAATCCATTGGGCGGAGCGTGGCAGGCGCGCCAGCGGCGGGCTCGAGTTAGACATGAGGCGCGAACTTTAACGGCGCGGGTCGGCGCGCCGTCAACCCGGCCATAGGTCAAGGCGGCGCTGCCGCACCTTCAAATAAGCGTATGGCCGCAAAAAAACGTAGAGGGGAGACTATGCGGCTTAGCTGAACCGGAAGCTGCTGCTCAGCAGACCTTTCAGCAGGTCCGAATCGGCGCCGCCCGTCGGCGTCGTGCGCGAAACGAAGTCGAAGATCTTGCCGTCCTTCTTGCCGTAATTGGCAATCCGCGTGACCTTCTTCTGCTTGTCGAAGTAGATCGCGAGCACGCGCTGATCGACTAGTGCCGGATCCATGAATTGGACGGGACGGGCGGTGATTTGCGTGATGTAGTACCAGGCGTCGCCGCCGACGGTCGATGTCGTCGAGGGCGTGCCCATTACGACGAGCGCCTGTTCGGCCGAGGAGCCGATCTTCACCTGATCGAGCAGCCGCGGATCGACCTGATAGCCGTGCACGATCTCGCCGTCATAGCCGAGACAGCCCGACAGGCTGAAGGCGACGCCGGCAGCGCCGATCAGGCGCAGCGCGAGCGACAGCGACGGCAGGTTCAAAGCCCGTCTTTGCCGCGCTGTCGCGCTCTTGCGAAATGCAGCGGCAGTGTCCAATTTCATGCGACGGATCTCCGGCCTAATCAAATATTGCGCTTTGCAGTGTGTCACTTTGGCAGCGTGCAGCTTTGGCGGTGTGGATTGAGTCGGAGCCAAAGTTTTGCGAGCATCTCTTGCAAAAGTTGCTAGACTTTTTCCACGCCGATTGCGGCGGGATATAGTCCTGCGGCACCGTCACACGCAGTTCAGCTCCAGCTGATGCGTAATTGTCACCTTGTCGAAAAGCAAGCGCGCAAGCGCTTTCGCTACCTCGAAACAACTCAGCGAAATCATGATTTTCGGGCTTTTCCGCGGCAGCGCCAATCGCAAGCTGATCGATCGGCTGCATCGCGAGCTTATTGACGCCGCGCGCGATCCGGTTTTGTTCACGGATTACGGCATCGCCGACACGCTGGAAGGGCGGTTCGAGGCGCTGGTGCTGCATGGCACGCTGGTTTTGCGCCGGCTTGAGGCCTTGCCATTGCCGGGGCCGGAGATCGCCCAGGACCTGGCCGATACAGTCTTTCGCCATTTCGATATCGCATTGCGGGAGTTGGGTGTCGCCGATACGCGCGTCCCGAAAGAAATGAAGGCCTTGGCCGAGGCTTTCGGCGGTCGCGGCATGGCCTATCATGCCGCACTGCAAGAAGGTCCTGCGGCGCTGGCCCAGGCGCTGTCCAAAAATGTGTATGGCGGCGCCGGTGATGGTGAGAAACTCGCGCACTATGTGATCGCAGTCGAGGCGGCGCTCGCGCAGGCGACCTTGCCGCAATTCGTCGATGGGCCGATCCCCTTTCCCAAGCCCGAGCGGGCAAAGGTTGATGAGGAGGCACGGAAATGACCGAGGTGCCGACACAGGGTTCAGCGCCCAAGATTTTTTCCTATCCGGTCGAAGTCGCGGCGGTGCCGCCGGGCGGCCTCGACGTGAGCATCGCCGCCGATGCCGAGACTTTGCGGGCTCTCGCGGCAGCGGACGATCTGCCGAGCATCGCGCGGCTCGAGGCGACGTTTCATCTCTCGCCGCGCGGCGGCGACAAGGTCAATGTCAGCGGCGAGCTGCGCGCCACGATCACGCAGATCTGCGTCGTGACGCTCGAGCCCTTCGAAACCGAAATCGTCGAGCCCATCGATGTCGATTTCGCGCCGGAAGATAAAAGTGCGGCCCGCGCAAGCAGTGCGGCGGAAGCCGCGATCGGCGACGAGGCCTTGCTGGCGCCCGCCCCACCGGATCCGATCATCGACGGCAAAATCGATCTCGGTGCGCTCGCCAGCGAATTTCTGGCGCTCGGTCTTGATCCTTATCCGCGCAAGCCGGGCGCGCGTTTCGAGCCGCCCGAGAGCGGCGATAAGGATGCGGTGGAGACGCCCTTCAGTATATTGAGTAAGCTTAAGGAACGCTCCTAAGCTTTGGCAATCGCTATGAAATTCTGTTGTCCGCGGGGGCGGTCGTCGCAATTGCCGCGGTCGTTGCGGTGCCGCCCGCTTTGCCATAGACCATGGGCCGGGACACAAACCAAACAGGGGCAGATGCAGCGCAACGGAGCCGTCACGCTATGACGACGCCTGTACGGATCGCACTTGATGCGATGGGAGGCGACCATGGGCCGGAGGTGATCGTGCCTGGCGCGGCCCTCGCGTTGACGCGCTGCCCCGGCATCGCGTTTTTGTTTTTCGGCGACGAACAGCGGGTGAAGCCGCTGGTTGAGGCGTATCCGGCGCTTGCGGCGGTCTCCAGCGTGCGGCATGCCGATGTCGCGATCCGCATGGACGATAAGCCGAGCCAGGCTTTACGCGCGGGGCGGCGGACCTCGTCGATGTGGCTAGCGCTCGACGCGGTGAAGAAGGGCGAGGCCGATGCGGCCTTGTCGGCTGGCAACACCGGCGCCCTGATGGCGATGGCAAAGATCTGTCTGCATATGATGCCTTATATCGACCGGCCTGGCATCGCCGCGATCTGGCCGACCTTGCGCGGCGAGTCGCTGGTGCTCGATGTCGGCGCGACGATCGGCGCGGATGCGCAGCATCTCGTCGATCTCGCGATCATGGGCTCGGCGATGGCGCGCATCGTCTTCGGTGTGGAGCGGCCGACCGTCGGCCTCTTGAATATCGGCACGGAAGAGGTCAAAGGACTGGAAGAGGTCAAGACGGCATCGCGCATCCTGCGAGAGTCGGCCTTGCCTCATCTCGATTATCGCGGTTTTGTCGAGGGTGACGATATCGGCAAGGGAACGGTGGATGTCGTCGTTACCGAAGGCTTTGCCGGCAACATTGCCTTGAAAACCGCCGAAGGAACTGCAAAGCAGATCGGCGCCTATCTGCGCCAGGCCCTGCGCAGCAGCCTCTGGTCCAAGCTTGGCTATTTCCTGGCGCGGGGCGCCTTCGCAGCGCTTCAAGCCAAGATGGACCCCCGCAAAGTCAATGGCGGGGTCTTTTTGGGTCTCGGTGGAGTCGTGATCAAAAGCCACGGCGGCTCGGACGCGGTCGGCACGGCGCGCGCGATCGAGATCGGCTATGAGATGGTGAAGAACGAGCTGTTGAGCAAAATTCAGGACACGCTCGCCGGCCGCGCCAAAATTCAGGATGTCCCGCCCGCGGCATCCGTATCGTCCTGAGCGCTGATCGCACCCGATTTGAACGGCTGCTCGATCACAGAGGATTGGAACGGACAATCAGAGTGACAGAAACGCATCCCGGCAAGCTCCGATCCGTCGTCATCGGACTCGGCTGCTACTTGCCAGCCAGAATTCTCAGCAATGCCGATCTCGAAAAGACGCTCGATACGACCGATGAATGGATCGTTCAGCGCACCGGCATCAGGCAACGTCATATCGCGAGCGAGGAGGAACGAACGTCGACGCTCGGCCTCCGCGCCGCGAAAGCCGCGCTCGCCGATGCGGGTCTCACCGCGGCCGACATCGATCTTGTCATCGTTGCGACATCGACGCCCGACTATACTTTTCCTTCGGTAGCGACGCAGATCCAAGCCGAACTCGGCATGACCCACGGTGTCGGCTTCGATCTGCAGGCGGTGTGTTCGGGTTTCGTGTTTGCTGTGACGACTGCGGATAAATTTCTGACCAGCGGCTCGCATAAACGCGCGTTGGTCATCGGCGCCGAGACATTTTCCCGGCTGCTCGATTGGACGGATCGCTCGACCTGCGTGCTTTTCGGCGACGGCGCCGGCGCGATTGTGCTCGAGGCGCAAGAGGGTGAAGGGACGACCGCCGATCGGGGCGTCTTGACCGCCCATTTGCGCTCCGATGGACGCTATCGCGACAAGCTCTATGTCGACGGTGGCCCGTCTTCGACCCAGACCACGGGCCATTTGCGGATGCAGGGCAAGGACGTGTTCAAACACGCCATTACCTTGGTGACGGATGTCATGCAGGCGGCGTTCGACGCCACCGGCACCTCCGCCAAGGACCTCACTTGGTTCGTTCCGCATCAGGCTAATCGTCGCATCATCGACGCGTCGGCGGAGAAACTCGGCATCGCTCCCGAGAAAGTTGTCACCACCGTGGACCTCCACGGCAATACGTCGGCGGCCTCGGTGCCGCTCGCACTCTGCGTCGCGCGCGACGACGGGCGCATCAAAAAAGGGGATCTCGTCATGATCGAAGCCATGGGCGGAGGCTTCACCTGGGCGGCGGCGCTGATCCGCTGGTAGCGCGTCTAATGCTCGGTCAACTTAGCAACGCCGCTACAACCTGTGGTTTATACGCTATACATATGTTAAATGAGCCTCGCCCATTGGTAGAGCTAGGTCTTGGCTCTGTATTGGCGTAGCGTGGCTTAAACCCGAGACAATCCAATGCTGTTTTGCTACGACTGGCGCAGGCCTCACTTGTGATCCCGAAGCCGCTTGTGAGGACATAGCCGGAGACAGTCTGAAACATGACTGCCATATCTTCGATGAAGATCGTCGCATTCAATCACAACGGCGACTGCTCGCTGTTGAAACCGAGCGTTTGACAAGGACCACAAGACTGGCCACTGCACGGATTTCGTGACGGCCGGACAGATCGCATTGTTCATCTCGAAGCGAATAGAATTAAGAGAAAAAACATGACTGGATCTGACTTGTTGATGGCTGCTGAAAAATCTGAGCAGCCGGCGGATGGTAAGGCCGCGCCGAAAGGCGATCAGAGATTGCACACAGTCACGCGAGTCGATCTCGCCGAGGCGGTCTACCAACAAGTGGGGTTGTCGCGCAAAGAATCGGCGGCGCTTGTTGAAATGGTGCTCGATGAGATGATGGATCGTCTCGTCGCCGGCGAAGCGGTGAAGCTTTCGTCCTTCGGGTCTTTCATCATTCGCCACAAGCGCCAGCGTCTCGGCCGCAATCCGAAGACCGGCGTCGAAGTGCCGATCACCGAACGCCGCGTGCTGGTCTTCAAGCCGTCGAATCTTCTGAAGGCGAAGATCAACGGTCAGAGCGGCGACGGCGAGGCTGACGTCGACTGACGCTTCGCGGTCAGCCAATTTGGTTCATGACATGCCCGACCGCAGCAAAACATCTGTGGCCAATTCCTGAAGCACGTCCGCGCCTTTAGCCGATTTATGCCATGATCTGGTTGAACATGCGTGGAAACGAGGCCACGACATGCGGGCCCGAGACTTGGCCGGAGATCAGGCATGGAAAAGAGCGCTGAAGCCTATCGGACGATCAGCGAAGTGGCGCAGGATCTCGATCTGCCTCAGCACGTCCTGCGCTTTTGGGAAACGCGATTCATTCAGATCAAGCCGCTGAAGCGCGGCGGCGGCCGACGTTATTATCGCCCCGAGGATATCGAGCTTCTGCGCGCCATTCGGCATTTGCTTTATGGCGAAGGCTACACGATCAAGGGCGTGCAGAAGATCCTGAAAGAGCAGGGCGCACGCACGATCGCATCGAGCTATGGCAGCGCGGCGTTTGTGCCCGGCACACCGCCGCCCGCCCATCTCGCGCAGGATTTCGACGATTGGGAAGATGAGCCTGAGGCGGGCGAAGCCGCAGGCGAGCCGGACGTCGCGGCTTTCGAGCGCGCGCCGCAAGGCGCCCACCAGGGCACTCATTCCGCGCACCCAGGCGGACACCATGGGGCACCCAGACCGCCGCAGCCTGTCGAGCCTGCGCCACGGCCGCATCTTTCACCCGCCGAGCGGCAGAGCCTGCAGGATCTCCTGGCCGAACTCACCGATTGCGCGCGGCTTCTCGATGCGGCGCGGGGCCGCTGAGGCGGCTTGAGCCCATCAAGATCAGGCGCGTTGCAGCAGCCTTTGGCTTTCTCTATAAAGCGGCCAGTCGGAGTGTAGCGCAGTCCGGTTAGCGCACTAGTCTGGGGGACTAGGGGTCGTGGGTTCGAATCCCGCCACTCCGACCACTTCTCTTTAATTATTGTCCAGCCGGGGTCAGGGTGAAGATGCCTTGGCGTACCGCCACATTGCAGATCGCTTGCTCATGCAGGCTCCCCCTTAATCTGCAAGTTCCACCGCGCCTCGACCTTTTCACCGAGCGCGAACATGCGCACGACACGTCATGCATTGAACGCGACTTATAGCACTCACCAAATTGTGCGATGCAAAGTCGAGAACGAAAGCCGGAGGCGCGTGCTTTTGCAGCTTGGCTGACAAGATGCCGCAACTCTGTTATCGATAGACAGTCGGAACGCGATTGCGATGTCGTGTCCTGTGAATTTTCTCCAATGATCGAGTAGCGAGATTCGCAGATGAGTTTCGCATCCACGCTGCTTTTCGTTGCCGACCGCCGCTTGCCGCATATTGAAGCGGCCGAAGCGCTTGTCGCGAGCTTCGGTTATGGCGTGCTGAGCGCATCGACGCAGGGCGAAGCGCTCGCGCTTCTCGACGATGCGCCGATCGATCTCGTTCTCGCCGATGTCGACAATCCTGACTGCGATGCGGTGAGCCTCCTCTCGGGATTGCGCTTTAGCCGCCCGGCGTTGTCGCGTTTGCTGCTCGTCGGCGAGCCGGTGTGTGCCGGACTTGGCGAGATGCTGTCGCGCACTGCGGCTTTCCAATATCTGACCAAGCCCTTGGAACGCGAGCAGGCGGCGCTGGTCTTCAAACACGCGCTTGAGATGCGCGAATTGGCGCGCCGGCATCGCCATCTCGCGCGCGAATTCAAGATCGCCGAGAATGCACGCTGCTTCACTAGGCGCGCGGAGCCCGACCGCAAGGTCAAAATCGCCTATTTCGAGCGGCTCGTTTATGCGAGCGAGGAGATGGGCGAACTCTGCGCGCTGGCGCGCGAGGCGGCTCGGACACAATTGCCGATCCTGATCGAAGGCGAAACCGGCACCGGCAAGGAATTGCTGGCGCGTGCGGTGCACTTCCATTCGAGCCGGTCGGCGAGCCCGCTGATGGTGCAAAACTGCGGCGGCATGCGCGATGAGCTTTTACACTCTGAACTCTTCGGCCATCGCCGCGGCTCCTTCACCGGCGCAGTCACCGATCGGCTCGGCCTGTTTCGCGCGGCAGATGGCGGCACGGTGTTTCTCGATGAGATCTCCGAGGTCTCGCCGTCGTTCCAGGTGAGCCTGTTACGCTTCCTGCAGGAAGGCGAGGTGAAGCCGCTCGGCTCCGATCAGGTCAAGATCGCCAATGTCCGCATCATCGCGGCCTCCAACAAGCCGCTGAAGCGATTGGTCGAGGCCGGAAAATTCCGCGAGGACCTCTATTTTCGTCTGCGCGGCTTCGAGCTTGAAGTGCCGCCTCTGCGGGCACGCCCGGCCGATATTCCCGTGCTCGCCGAATTCTTCGTCGGCAAGCATGGCGGCCTCCTCGGCAATCGCGTGCGCGGCGTCGCCGAAGACGTGCTCGAAATTTTCAAGGCCTATCCTTTCCCCGGCAATGTCCGCGAACTCGAAAATGAAGTCCGCCGCATGATCGCGGTCGCGAAGGACGGCGAATATCTGACGCGCCGGCATCTGTCGCCGGGGCTTGCCAAGCTCGCCGCGAAAGCCAAGGGCGGCGCGCGCGACGACGACAAAACCAGCAATAAGACGCTGAAGGAAATCGTCGAGGGCCTCGAGGCCCAGATCGTCGGCCAGGTGCTGAAAAAGCACGCCTGGAACCAGAGCAAGGCTGCGCGCGAGCTGGGGCTGTCGCGCGTTGGGCTCGCCAATAAGATCCGACGTTATGCGCTCGAAGAGAGCCGGGCCGTCTGAATTAAACGCGTGCGGCTGACTGAATCCTCAGCGGATTATCGGGCCAAGGCGGCCGCGTCCGCTTCCGAGTCCCCTCCCAGCCTGTAGCCAAGAACAGCATAGGCTGTAGCGCGCGTGACCCCATAAAGAAGTGAGTAGATGAATGCATTACGCGTGCTGTCAAAAGCCGCAAAGGTCGTTAATCCGCCGGCGACATAGACAAAAATGACAAGCAGCCAAACCGATAAATTTCTGAGTTTGGGCTGCCAAAGAGCCAGAATGGAGAGAAAACCAACAGCCGTGAGAACTTGATCGCTGAGGCGGAAAAAAAACACAAGGTCGGCGCGGTAGAGGAATAGATACGCAAGACCGAGTACCGAGTTCATGAGAAACAGTAAGGCTGCGGCATACGCTGCTCGGGCAGGAGCAAGACCGCTGCGCCACAGTAATGTTCCGAGTGCGGCGGAACTCACAAGGAGAGGAAGGGGAAAGTAGTGACCATGCCCCGCAGCAATGCTCATTGATGCATTAAGTCCTGTTTCTGCCACCAGATAGTCGATGATCGACACGGCGACCCCAGCGCTTGCCCATTCAATCGCCTTGAATAGGCGCCCTTGGGGTTTGATCGTTGCGTCGGCGCTTTGAGGCTTTTCTGACACCGTCGCAGCTGCCGCCCTTCCGACGCTGGAGAAGTCGGGCGATGTTTCGATGATTGTTAGCGGCTGTGGCGGCGGCACGGGAGTAAGGTCTCGGTTCGGCAGCGGAAGGCCGTCCGTCGAATTACTGACTTCTTTGATCGGGGTTTCCTGCGCTTCCGTTCCATGCGCGTCGCGAATTGGATTTTCTTTTATTTCGTCGACCTTAGACGAATCTGTTTGGGCGGGATCTCGGACCTGAGTGGCGGCGGGTGCCGGCCTCGGTTGCCAAGGCTGCCGCAAGGCCTGAACGATCGTCTTGCAAAAGGTTTCGATTTCTCTCGCGACGTCAGGTGCAGTGACATCCTGGCGACGAAGCTCCTGCCAATCAACGAATTGCCGATCATGGATAATCTGCAGCACTTTGTCGGTGCGCCATTGCGATTCGATTTCCAATCCCGGGACTTCGATATAGAGAATCGGAAAGACGAGATTGCCGCGACCAAGTTCGGCTTCGCGTTCCAAGAAGCTTTCGAATTCGAATTTG
>JBKQRA010000062.1:0-8715 GCA_052144065.1 Methylovirgula sp.
CTAAGGTCCACTATTTCGAATTTCCGTCGAAATGCGAGGGCAGCCCGATCTATGCATGGGAAGAAAAGAAGCGTGGAGAGTTCCCTTCTATGCCTATGATGAAGCTCTATATGACGCCCGGATCCTGCTCGACGGGTATCCATATCATTCTCGAAGAACTGGAGGAGGTCTTCGAAGCCTATGTCGTGAATCTGCCAGCGGGTGACCATTTCAAGCCGGATTATATCGCGATCAACCCGAAATCGACGATCCCGACGCTGGTTCGTAAGGACGGCACGAGCCTCACCGAAGTGCAGGCGATCGCCTATTGGCTCGGCCAGACCCATCCGCGCGCGAAGCTGTTTCCGGCCGATGTCGAGGAGGCGACGCGGGTCATCGAGACTTTGGCCTTTGTCGTCGGCACGGTTCACGGCCAGGGCTTTGCCCGCATCTTCGCAACTCCGACCTTCACCAAGAATGAGGCCGACCATGCGGCTGTGAAGGCCTTCGGCAGCGAACTCGTCGAAAAATGCTTCCGCATCATCGACGCGCAATTGGCCGGCAAGGACTATGTCGCCGGCGCCTATTCGATCGTTGATCCGATCCTCTTCTATGTCGCGTTCTGGGCCGACAAGCTGAAGATGGTTCTGCCGGCAAATCTCATGGCGCATTACAAGCGCATGCTGGCGCGCCCTGCCGTGCAGCGCGTCCTGCGTGAGGAAGGCTATAATCTCGCGAGCCTGGGGCAAACGCAGACGCAGGATGCGTGAGCCTCTCAAAAGAGAGCCGGCCGATGCGTGTCCTCGTGGTCGTTGCCCATCCGCTCGACGAAGCCTTCGCCAAAGTCGCGGCGCGGCGGATCTGCGCGACGCTTGAACGGCGCGGCATTAAGGCCGATCTCCTCGATCTTTACGCCGAGGATTTCGATCTGCGGCTGAGCGTGGAGGAGCGCCGCGGCTATTTCGCCAGCCCTTATGATTTCAGTGCGGTTGCGCCTTATGTCGAGCGGCTGCGTGCCGCCGAAAAGCTGGTGCTCGTCTTTCCGCAATGGTGGTTCGATGTGCCGGCGATCCTGAAAGGCTTCTTCGACCGCGTCTTCGCGCCCGGCGTCGCCTTCGATCATGGCACTGGAGGCGCCGGCCTTGTCCCGCGGCTCACCCATATGCAGGCGATCTGGGTTGTCTCGACGACGGGTTCGCCCTGGTGGATTGTGCGGCTTTACATGGGCGATCCGGTGCGCCGCCAGATCAAGCTTGGTGTCCGGTCCTTCATCAATCCGAAAGCAAAGTTCCGCATGCTGAGCCTGCATGACATGGACCGGATGACGGAGGCACGCGGCAAAGCGTTCCTCGAAAAACTCGAGCGCGCCTTTCAGCGGTTTTAACGATGGCCCGCTTGGTGTGTATCTTCTCCCACCCAGAGAAGGTCGCTCACCGGATCAGCGCATAATCGATGAAGCTCACCCGATCGCCGGGGCCGATCTTGGTGACGTCCTCATGCAGCTCGACGAGGCCTTGTGTCCGCGTCAGCGAGGTGATGGCGCCGGAACCCTGCACGCCGTATTTTTCGGCCACCATCTCGCCCAACGCATCCGGCCGCAATGTGACGCGCACATATTCGCGCCGCCCCGCCTTCTTCTTTGCCGCAAAGCCGGCGAGCACAGACTGCCGCCGCAGCGGTTCGGCATTGGCACCGTTGAGCGCCGCGATGAGCGGCCGCACCAGCGCCGCGAAACAGATGAAGACCGCGACCGGATTGCCGGGCAGGCCGACGAAGGGCGTGCCTTTGAGAATACCCATGGCGACCGGCCGGCCGGGTTTGATCGCGAGCTTCCAAAAGGACAGCGTGCCGAGATCCTCGATCGCGGCCTTCACATGATCCTCTTCGCCCATCGAGACGCCGCCCGATGTGACGACGAGATCATAGGCCTCGGCCGCTTTGTCGAGCGCGGTGCGTGTGGTCGCGCGGCAATCCGGCAGAATGCCGAGATCTTCGACATCGAGGCCTTGGCGTTGCAGCATCGCATGCAGCATGAAGCGATTGGCGTCATAGACAGCCGCCGGTGGCAGCGGCTTGCCGGGCGAGGTGATCTCATCGCCGGTCGAGAAGATCGCCGCCTTGAGCTTGCGCCGCACGGCAAGCTCGGGCAGGCCGAGTGCCGCGGCAAGCGCAATATCTTCGGGCATCAGGCAGCGGCCGGCCGGCAGGGCGACGTCGCCGTTCGAGAGATCTTCGCCGCGCGGGCGCAGATTGGAACCTTGCGTGAGGCCCGGCGGCAGGAGCACGCTGCCATCTTCCAGCAGCTTGCAATCTTCCTGCATGAAGATCGTATCGAAACCTTCGGGTACTTCGGCGCCGGTGAAGATGCGCACCGCGCTGCCTTCCGGGCTCATCGTTTCCAGAGGGTGTCCGGCGGTGATCCGCGCGGCGATGGGCAGTTTGGTCTCGCCCTTTTCGTCGAGGTCCTGAAAGCGCACCGCATAGCCGTCGACTGCGGAATTGTCGAAGACTGGCAGATCGATCGGCGCGACGAGCGGCTCGGCGAGCCAGCGTCCTTGCGCGGCTTGCAACGGCACGATCTCATGCGCGGTGATGGCAGGCACGCGCGCCATGATGAGATCGACGGCCTCATCGACCGAGATCGGCCCACCGCTGGTCGTAAAGACGTCTTTGCCGAGTTGTGCCATGCGTGGATCGATGAGGAGCGGGAAAACTGAGCGAAACTATTACATCCGTCGGGCCGCTGAAAGCTGTGGCACGACATCCTCGACAGGTGCAGCGTATTTTACGACGAGATCAACGACCGCCTCAACATCGTCGAGATGTGCATAAGGCAGGCGGTTGCCGAACAAAGCGCCAGCCTCGCGCGCATCGCTGATCAGCGCCTTGATGCTGCGATCGTCCGGAAACAGGAAGGGCTTGGCGTTTTCGGCGCGATGCACTTCAAGCTTTGCATGCGGTTCCTGCTTAAAACCTTCGACGAGCAGAAAATCGACGGGCTCGAGCTTCGAGATCAGCGTCGCGAGCGTCGGCTCGGGCGCGCCGCGGAGTTCATGCATGAGCGCAAAGCGATTGTCGGAGACGATGAGCACTTCCTGCGCGCCGGCCTCGCGATGGCGGAAACTATCCTTGCCCGGCTTGTCGACGTCGAAATCATGATGCGCATGTTTCAGCGTCGAGATGCTAAAGCCGCGCGCCTGCAGCGCCGGAATGAGCTTGACGATCAAGGTCGTCTTTCCGGCGCCGCTCCATCCGGCAAGACCGATGACCCGCATGCTCGCCTCAGGCGCTCGCTTCGAAGGTCGCCGTATCGAGGCTGAAGCTGCCGTCGGCTTCGATTTCGAAATAGGCTTTGACGTCCTCGGCCATCAGCGACTGCAGCGAGCGGATCGCCGTGACATGCGGCGCGATCGTGTTGATGCGGGCGATCCAGGTCGCGAAATCGAGATGCAGGCGGCGCTTGGTGACGGGCCCGACCTTGAGGCCGGCCGCGATCATGAGACAGGCCCATTCGGCGGCGGAATAGTTGCGGACGTGCGAGGGATCGCGCAACAGCTCGATCGACTGCAGAAAAGTGTCGAGCACCGGTCGTTCCGGCGCGATCACATCCATGAAGATGACGCGGCCATCCTTGGCGAGCACGCGCTTCACTTCCCGCAAAGCGCAGGCGAGATCGGTCCAGTGATGCGCGCTATAGCGGCTGACGACGAGATCGAAGCTGCCATCAGCGAAGGGCAGCGCCTCGGCCGCGCCCTGGCGCGTGACGAGATTGGTGAGGCCGCGGGCGCGCGCCTGCTGCTCGACGACGGCCAGCATAGGGGCGGCGAGATCATAGGCCGTCACTTCGTCGACGAGCGGGGCGACGCGCAGGCTGACATGGCCGCCGCCGCAGCCGAGGTCGAGCGCGCGCGACGCTCTGCGTGCGCGAAGAATGTCTTCGAGATCGTCGAGGTCGGCGCCTTGCGCGTGGACCGCGCTTTCGACGTAAGCTTTGGCCTGCGGGCCGAATTGCGCGACGACGAGGCGCTGCTGCGCGCTTTCCATGCGAGATCCTTCGAAGGTTCAGCCGAAGCTGGAGTTTGCCGCGGCGATTAGCTAATCTGCTGCCCTGTTCCGCCGCCGGCCGCAAGCAGTTTATGCGGTTTGCTGCAGCGGTGGCTCGCCCGAGGTTCCGATTGTCCTTATTGAGCGATAGCGCGACCCATCTCGACCTGCGCGGGCTGAAATGTCCGATGCCCGTTCTGCGGACGCAAAAGCTGCTCAATCGGCTGGCGCCGGGCGCGGCAGTGATTGTCGAATGCACCGATCCGCTGTCGGTGATCGACATTCCGCATATGGTGCATATGCGTGGCGACGTTCTCGAGCGCAAAATCGAGCGCGATGGCGTCTTTGTCTTCCATATTCTGCGGAAGGATCGCAGCATGGCGATGGATAGCGTGCCGATGGATGGAGCGAAAAAGGTGAAGTGCCTCGCCGCGCTCGTCTTCGAGACGAGCCAGTCGGTCAATGATGTCATGGCTGCTTTCGCCGCGGCGCTGGCCGCGCAAGGCAAGCGGCTCGGCGGCGTCATCCAGGTGAGCGCCGATACCAAGGATGTCGATTGCCAGGAGGTGCATGTCCTTGATCTTTCGACCGGCGCGCGGATCCCGATCCTGCAAAATCTCGGATCGCTTTCGCAGTCCTGCCGGGCCGACAGCGCGGCGCTTGCCGACGCCGCCGCGATCATCCGGCAGTCGCTGTCGCTCAAGCCCGATCTCATCTTCATCAATCGTTTCGGGCGGCTCGAAACTGAAGGCAAGGGCATGCGCGAGGAGATCGGTGCGGTCGCCGCCTCTGGCATTCCGGTGATCATCGGCGTCTCGAGCCGCTATCTCGATGCCTGGCGTGATTACGCGGATGACCTCAGCACTGAAGTTCCATGCTCGCTATCGGCGCTCGAAGCCTGGTGGGCCAAGGTTGAGACCGATCGCGCCGCGGCTTGAGACTTAGAAGCGATACCAGAGGCCGGCGAGCGGCCCGAGTTCGCGGCCGGCGTTCTGGCCGGCGACGGTTGCGAAAAATCCGCCTTCGATCGACCAGTGCCGCGTCAGATCATAGACGATCGTCGGCTGCAGTTTGAGCCAGCTCCAGCAGGCCGTCCAATTGGCGCAGCCGCTGCCGATGCGGCCAGCCGCCGTCATATAGCTCGCGAGCATCAGGAGCAGCCGCGGCTGTGGCCGCAAGCCGAGCGTCACATCGGCATGCCATTGCTGCGGCAGGCCGTTGCCCTCGAAGCTCGGGCCGACGGCCACATCGACGAAGCCGTTCATATCCTTGATGGCAAAGCCATGGCCGAGCATCAGGCGGAAGTCGGCGGCGAAGGCGCGATCCTGGTCGAAAAGCCCGGCCTGCATCGATGTCGTGCCGAAAGGAATATGGGCGACGCCCTGAACCGAGACGACGGTCGAGCCGAACATGAGCAGGCCGGCGCGGGCGCCGAGGCTTGTGCTCGCGGCGAATGGCGCAACTGTTTGGACGGGGCCTTGATGCGCCACATCGCCGGACGGCTGCACGACGAGGGTCACGCGGTCGGTCAGCCCATATTCGATATAGCTGCTGAGCTCGAATTTCCGGTAGGCGGGAATCGGGATGAGCTTGCCGTTAGAGTCGAAGGCGCGCGTCGAGTCCGAAAAGCTTGTGGCCGTGATGATGACGCCTTCGCCGGGCGGCGCCAAAAAGGCGCCCGCCAGAGCCGGCACGGCGAGATCGCCGGCCAGCACTGTGGCGGCGATACGCGCGCTGAGGAAAAAAAGGCGTCGGATACGCACGACAGAACGATTTCTGGCTGCCGGTGGCAGCGAAACGACTTAACCTAACGTTAAGGAAATCACGGCGGCCCAGTTTTGCCAAGGTCAAGCTTGGGCGATCACAAAAAGATGCTAAAAGGTCTGGAGCTGGCCGCATTTGCCTCCGCCACCGGCGTCGAGGCATGGTGAGCCATGCGCTATGTTGAGACCGCAGCTTTCGATGCGACGCCGCTTGCCGTCGATCCGTTTCCGCATCTCGTCGTGCCGAATTTCATCGCGCCGGAGGCGGTCGCGCGGATCGCCGCCGATTTTCCGCATCTGCCGGGGGCGGGTGCCTTTCCGCCGCAAGCGCTGCGCCTCAAAGGCCATTTCGCCGGATTGATCGAAGAGCTGACCGGCCCCTGGCTCGCCTCGGCGATGGCGCAAAAATTCGGCGTCGATCTGAGCGATCGGCCGCTGATGTGGACGGTGCGCGGCGCGGTGCGCGAACGCGATGGCGCCGTCCATACCGACACGCGCTCGAAGCTCGTGACCATGCTGCTCTATCTCAACGAGGAGTGGGACAGCAGCGGCGGCCGGCTGCGGCTGTTGCGGTCGCGTGAAACGTTGAGCGATCCGGTCGTCGAAGTGCCGCCGCTCGGGGGCACCTTCCTCTGCTTCTTGCGCAGCGACCAATCCTGGCACGGGCATCTGCCGCATGCAGGCGTGCGCCGCGCGATCCAGTTGAACTTCATGACGGACGCAAAGATCGCGGCGCGCGAGCAGAGCCGGCATCTTCTCTCGGCGCGGGTCAAGCAGGTCGCGGCGTTCGCGCGCCACACCTTGGCCACGCGACACGAACGGCAGGCATAAAAAAGGCGCGCTTGCGCGCGCCTTCTTGAAGGCAGTCAGTGCGCCGCTTTCATCAAGCGGTCTTGGTTACCTCCACCGAGGCTTTCGCTTCCGCTGGATGCGTGCGCAGCATCATCGCATGCCGGAGCGGCTTGATCGCAAAGAGGGCCAGCAGCGCCGCCGTGATGTTGAGGCTGACGGCGACCACGAAGACAGCCGACCAGCCGAACTTCGCCGCAAGCACGCTGGTGAACGGCACGAGCAGCGAGGCGGTGCCTTTCGCGGTGTAGAGCATGCCGGCATTCGTCGTCGCATATTTCGAGCCGAAAGTGTCGCCGCAGGTCGCGGGGAACAAGCTGTAGATCTCGCCGAAGACACCGAAGTAGAGCGCGGTGGCGAGGACGAAGACCATTGGATTATGGCCATAGGCGCTGATCGTCAGCAGCGAGGCGGCGCCGATCGAAAAGGCGAGCGCCATCGTGTTTTCGCGGCCGATATGGTCGGAGAGGTAGCCGAACATCGGGCGGCCGAAGCCGTCGAAGATACGATCGAGCGAGATCGCGAAGGTCAGCGCCGCCAATTCAAAGCCGACGATATTCACCGGCACATTGGCGATCTTGTAGTCATGTGCGATCGGGCCGATTTGCGCCGTCGCCATCAGGCCGCCCGCGGCGACCATGACAAAGGCGAGATACAGCACCCAGAAGACCGGCTGACGCACCGTCTGCGACGGCGAGAAGTCGATCTTGCTCTGCACGATCTTGAGGGCCTTCTTGACCGGGGCGTAGGTGTGGTGCGGCTTGCGCAGGAATTGCGCGAGAACGAGCACGATGGCGCCCTGGCCGATGCCGAAGACGAAGAAGGCATGCTCATAGCCGCTCGTTGCGATCATATTGGCGATCGGAATGACGGTGAGCGCCGCGCCGGCGCCGAAGCCCGCTGCCGTCGCGCCGGCCGCAAGGCCGCGCCGATCGGGGAACCATTTGAGCGCATTGCCGACGCAGGTGCCGTAGACGGCGCCGGCACCGATGCCGGCGACGATCGCGGCGGTGTAGAGGATGAAGATCGAGCTCGCCATCGAGTTCAAGACCCAGGCAAGGGCGATCATGAAGGCGCCGAAGGTCACGACGATGCGGGGACCGTATTTGTCGACGAACCAGGCTTCAACCGGAACGAGCCAGGTCTCGGTGACGACGAAGAACGTAAAGGCCGCCTGAATGGCCGGGCGACCCCAATGCATTTTGGCGTTGATCGGATCGACGAAGAGCGTCCAGCCGTATTGCAGATTGGCGATCATCGCCATGCAGACGACGCCCATCGCAAGCTGTATCCAGCGGTTCGTACCGCCGCCCTCGCTCGCGGGCACTGCGCCCCCAATGTTATCGGCCATTATTTCCTCCACATTTGTCTTCGCGATTTACACGTTCCGCGAAGATCGATGCTCATTTTGGTATTGTGTATACCACTTGGCAAGATCCATTTTTATGGCATACATAATACCACAGCTGCCGCTTTCCGCAGCACGATGCCCGCGGTCGCAGGATGTACTTGCTGGATCAACTGTGGACGGATCGCACAACTCAGTCGGAGCTTCATTCAACACTATGGCTGTCGCCTCTGCGTTCGTCAGTCGCGCTTCTTGGAGCGCTTTTGCTGCCGTGATCTTCGGAGATCACGGCGCATCCACCGGATGATCCTCTGCATTTGCTGTCCAAAAATCGGCAGATAGGACAACTTACAGTATTCTGGTCCGGTCAATATTATGAATACAAACGATATTCATAAAGATTTAACCCTATCTTGTCCAGCAGCGCTTGCGAGTAGAGTTAAAAATGGGCGTTTTAACCGCAGAGTTCTGCGGCATTGCAGCAGACAAAATAAAAGCCCCGGGAGGACCGGGGCTTTTCACTCTGTCGGCGACTAAGGGCTGAGGTCGGAGGAGGAGTGGTACCAGAGCTGGCGCGCCGACCGACAATACCTACGACTGCGCTTAGAGTCCGTTTTGAAATTCACGGATGGGTGTTTCTTCGAACGAGATTGCCGCCCATAGCGACGAAGATCATAGCGTGAGAGACGTCGATACGCTGCTCGTAGTCACGCACGAGGCGCCGCCACCTTG
>JBKQRA010000063.1:0-23842 GCA_052144065.1 Methylovirgula sp.
CCCGGCCGCGTCTCGACCGAAGTCGACGCCGATCTCTCCTTCGATGTCGAGGGCACGGTCGCGCAGGCGCGCGAGATCATCGAGGATTATGTCGAGCGTGGCGTGCGCCGCGACCGCGTGCTGGTGAAAATCGCCGCGACCTGGGAAGGGATCAAAGCTGCTTCGATCCTGCAAAAGGACGGGATCGACTGCAATCTCACGCTCATCTTCTCGCTGACGCAGGCGGCCGCCGCCGCCGATGCCGGCGCCTTTCTGATCTCGCCCTTCATCGGGCGCATCTATGATTGGTATGTGAAGACCGAGGGGAAGACCTATACGCAGGAGACGGATCCGGGGATCGCGTCGGTCAAGCAGATCTATGCCTATTACAAAGCCTATGACATCAAGACCGTGATCATGGGCGCGTCCTTCCGCAATCAGGGACAGATCGAGGCGCTGGCTGGCTGCGACAGCCTGACGATCGCGCCCAATCTGCTCGACGCGCTCGCCAAGGATACGGGTGCTCTGCCGCGCCAGCTCGAGCCCCAGAGCGCGGCGGCTTCTGCCCCGGCGCGCATGTACCTCGACGAGAAGAGCTTCCGCTTCATGCTGAATGAAGATGCGATGGCGACCGAAAAGCTCGCTGAAGGTATCAGAATCTTTTCGCGCGACATGCAGGCGCTGCGCGAGCTTGTCTCCAAGCGGCTGCAGATGGCGGCGTAGACCTTTCTCGGGGTGGCGATCGTTTGTATCGCCGCTGGAAACCTGTCTTTACGGCGCTGACCTATTTCGGCAGAAGCGGATCGATCACCTTGGCGAGATCATCGATCGATTGATCGCCGACGAGGCGCTTGCCATTGACGAAGAAGGTCGGCGTCGCATGGATAGCGAATGTCTTCGCGGCATAGTCGAACGACGCCTGCAGACTATCGAGCGCCTTCTGGTTCGATATGCATTTGACGAAGCCTTGCTCGTCCACGCCGAAGGGTTTGACGATCGGCTTCAGCGCGGCGATCGGATCGTCCACCATCCATTGGCTCTGTTTGGCGAAGAGGGTTTCGACGACGGGCAGGAATTTATCCGGGCCGGCGCAGCGCGCCAGCATGAAACCGAGCGCGGCGAGCGGATCGAGCGGAAATTCGCGGAAGATGTAACGGACTTTGCCGGTGTCGATGTAGCGCTTCTTCAGCTCGGGAAAGGTCGTCGTCGAAAAATGCGCGCAATGCGAACAGGTCGCTGACGCATATTCATAGATGGTGACGGGCGCCTTGTCCGAACCGAGCGAGACGTCGCTGTTCGGCGGCGACACGGTAAGCTCTTTCGGCGCGACGTCATTATTGCCGGGCGGCGCAATATGCGTCGGCAGATCCTCGGCGAAGGCCGGGAGGGTTGCGAGCGGCAAAGCAACGAGGCCGGCAAGGGCTGCCCGCCGCGAAAGCTTTGTCATGTCGCGCTCGAAAGATCCGAAGAGCTTGCGCATCGGGTCAGGCCGCGCGCTTTTTCGGGACGATCAGCTTGCGGTTCACCAAGAGCTCGGCGATCTGCACGGCGTTGAGCGCTGCGCCCTTGCGCAGATTGTCGGCGACGCACCAGAAGGCGAGGCCGTTCTCGACCGTGGCATCCTCGCGAATGCGCGAGATATAGGTCGCGTCCTCGCCAGCCGCCTCATGCGGCGTGATGTAGCCGCCGGGCTCGTGCTTGTCGATGACGAGACAGCCGGGCGCCTCGCGCAGAATGTTGCGCGCATCTTCGGGCGACAGCGGCGTTTCGAATTCGACATTCACCGATTCCGCATGGCCGATGAAGACCGGCACGCGGACGCAGGTGGCGGTGAGCCTGATCTTGGGATCCAAGATCTTCTTCGTCTCCGCCATCATTTTCCATTCTTCCTTGGTGTAGCCGTCTTCCATGAAGACGTCGATCTGGGGAATGACATTGAAGGCGATGCGCTTCGGGAACTTTTTGGATTCGACCGGATCGGAGACGAAGATGGAGCGCGTCTGGGCGAAGAGTTCGTCCATCGCTTCCTTGCCGGCGCCTGACACCGATTGATAGGTCGAGACGACGACGCGCTTAATCCTTGCCACATCATGCAGCGGCTTCAGCGCGACGACGAGCTGGGCGGTCGAGCAGTTCGGATTGGCGATGATGTTCTTTGCCGTAAACCCCGCAATCGCGTCGGCATTCACTTCGGGCACGATCAGCGGCACATCGGAGTCGTAGCGCCAGGCCGAGGAATTATCGATCACGATGCAGCCCTGCCGGCCGATCTTGGGCGAAAACTCCTTGGACACGGCGCCGCCCGCCGACATCAGGCAAATGTCGGTGCCGGAAAAGTCGTAAGTGTCGAGGACTTTGCATTTGAGAGTCTTGTCGCCGAACGAGACTTCCGTGCCGAGCGAACGGGAGGAGGCCAGCGCCACCACCTCATCGACCGGGAATTGGCGCTCGGCGAGAATGTCGAGCATCTCGCGCCCGACATTGCCCGTGGCGCCCACGACGGCAACTTTAAATCCCATAAACCTCTCCTGTGGCCGGTAAACCTCCGGCGGCTTGTAAATAGGCCAGCACCGCCGCCGCCGCAATGCTTAAGCGGATGAAGGTGTTAAGGCGGCAGCACCCATTTCGGCCGACATAAAGCGCTTGTTGACGCTATCTCCAAATCCTCTCAGCTCCGGGGGCGTTCGGTAACCCGCGACAAAGCCTTCGCTCCCAAAAGTCTCTCGAAAGCGGCGCGGTCGCCCGCAGCCGCGCGGGGGCGTTTCATGAGTGTCCATGTCTATGACGACCGGAAGCCAAGACTTGCTTCGAGCCTTGCTTCGAGACTTTCTCCAAGCCTTTCTCCAAGCCTTGCCTTGCCGGACCGACGGCGGCGCCCCGCCCCATCTCGCCGCCGCGGCGGTTCCGGCGGCTTGATCCTCGGCGCTTTTCTTCTTTCTCTTCTTGGGCTTGCCATTCTGGTCGCGCTAAACATGCCGGAGGCGGCGCCGAAAATCGCCGCCGTGAAACCGGTCGCGGTCCCGGCCTCGCCCTGGATCGATATCGTCCGGCCGATCAAGCTCTTCGATCTGACCGCGCCGGAGCTCGCCAAGGCGCCGCTCGCCTATACGGCGCGCCGGCATATCAGCGGCGGCCGGCAGGATCTCCTGACCTTCGGGAGCCTCGACGGGACGGCCTATATGCGTCTCCAGCTCTATCGTGTCGGCAAGGAGGCGGTGCCGGCGGCGCCGCTCTATGTCGATCTCGCCCGGGCCGCGGCGCAGGGCGATCTTTCGATCACGCGGAGCCTCCCGCCGTCGCAGCTCGCGACCCGCTTCGGCACCTTCGAGGTGGCCGATCTGAGCCTCGCCGGAAAGGCTGTGGCGCCGGTGCCCTGCCTTGGCTTTCGCGGCGCGGCGCTCGACGGCAAGTTCCAGATTTTGGGTTTTGCCTGCGGCAGCAAGAGCTTGATCCTATCGCGCCCGACGCTCGGCTGTCTCATCGATCGCCTGGATTTGATCGAGGCCGGGGATGACCGGGAGCTGGCGAATTTCTTCGCCGCGACCGAGTTGAAGCGTAATCCCGCCTGCGCCGGCGGCGAGCTGCGCCCGACCGTCCATCACGCCAGCTGGCTCGACCGAAATGATGCGCCGCCGCCACTCCAGGGCAAAAAACCGCTCTGAGGCCGCATCAATCGGATGTGACGGCGGCTTTGCAATTCGCCTCGAACCAAAATCAGTCTAAGCTGTTGTCCAGCTGAATAAGTATCCGCAACAAGGATTCGCGATATGCGCCCCATGGCATTGTGTCTGCTCGCTCTCGGCTTTGCATGCGCCGGCATGGCCTCGATGATGGCCTCGACGAGTGCGTCGGCGGCGACCAAGCATCGCCATGCGCACCGGCATGTCGCGCCTGTCTATGTCGACAACCGGCCGCCGCTCAACGTCAATAAGCGCAGCTGGCTCGATCCGGGCCCGGCCGTGACCCCTGGCACCTCGGATCATTATGTCGTCGAGACTAGCCAACTTGGGCAGACACCCGATCAGCTTTATTTCCCGAGCCGCCAGCATGACGACGCCATGCCGCGGCCGTTCTATGTGCCGGGCAGCATGACGCCGCTCGTGGAATTCGAGACGCCGCGCGACCCTTTCAGCCCCTGAGGCCGGGATCGCGCTTTCGCGTAACGTCGCGCTATTCCACTCTTACTCCGCGGCGATGCCGGTGCCGATCTGACAAGCGACGCCAGTGCCGCCGAGGCTGCAATAGCCGGCGGGATTCTTCGCCAGATATTGCTGATGATAGTCCTCGGCATAATAGAAGGCCGGCGCATCGAGGATTTCGGTCGTGATCGGGCCGAAACCTTTCGCCGCCAGCGCCTCATTATACATGCGCTTTGAGGCTTCCGCCGCCTCCCGCTGGGCCCGCGTCGTCACATAGATGCCGGAGCGGTACTGCGTGCCGACATCATTGCCTTGGCGCATGCCCTGCGTCGGATCATGGCTCTCCCAAAAGATCTGCAAGAGCTTTTCGAACGGCAGCACTTTCGGGTCAAAGGCGACCATGACCACCTCATTGTGGCCGGTGAGGCTCGAGCAGACTTCTTCATAGGTGGGATTGGGCGTGATGCCCCCGGCATAGCCGACGGCCGTCACCCATATGCCGTCGCCGATCTGCCAGAATTTGCGCTCAGCGCCCCAGAAGCAGCCGAGACCGAAATAGACGGTCTCAATTCCGTCCGGGAAGGGCGGTTTCAACGCATGGCCATTGACGAAATGCGTCTCGGCCGTCGGCATGGGCGCAAGGCGCCCCGGCAGGGCCTCCTGGGCGGTCGGGAGCGTCAGGCGCTTATGGCCAGAAAACATGGGATGATCCTTCCTGCTTTCTAAAATCTGCTGACCCTCAGAATGGGGCCGCTGAGGCGCCCCCGCAAGCGCTGTCGCGCCGCGATCGATGCGGGCGTCTGTTCGCTATAACGTCCTGCAAAGTCAGTTTGTTACAGTCTGTCGACGCGGCTGTACCAGCGTGTCTGGCGCTAACGGCTCGAATAGCCGATCTTCGGCCGCGGCTTTTGCGACAGCGCCATGATCAGCGTCCCGAGGATGCCGATGACGAGCCAGGTCGGCAGGAGCAAGAGATGCACCATGACCGGATCCCAGAGGAAGGGATTGAGATGGTCGATCGCCGGCTGCAGCCGCTCGAATTTCTCCGGCGCCAGCCAGGCGATGGTCTTGCCGAGGGGGGTCAGCGACAGCATGCCGCCGGCGATGCTGCGGGTGCCGTCGATGACGAGGGCGGCAAAGGCGCCGGCAAGCAGCAGAAAACCGACGACCCGGAAGAAGAAGCGCAACATGGCCGCCTTAAGCCTGAAGATCTCGATTGAACGCCGCTTTTTCCTTAGGCCGATGCGCGCAGCCTGTCCATGCGGCGGCAAACTCGTCTGGGGAACCGGCTTTCCAACCTTGCGCTTGGACCTTGCCTGACTATAGTGGCGCCCCTTGCGAAGGTTGCGGTCGATGATCCGCCCTCGCGGCGTGGAGGGGTGGCCGAGTGGTTGAAGGCGCACGCCTGGAAAGTGTGTATAGGGGAAACCCTATCGCGGGTTCGAATCCCGCTCCCTCCGCCAGCTGTCCGTAAGTGGGCACTGCGTTTGCGCTTGCTGCCGCCCGTTTATGTGAAGCCTTTCGTCAAACGGCAGAAGAATGATGCGGCCGACGCCGAAGCGATTGTCGAAGCTGCCATCCGACCATCCATGCGGTTCGTCGCGCCCAAGACCTGACTGCGTGATAGTTTTCTGCGGAACACGACACCACCATCGGTTCCGACCCCGTGTGCCTGAAAGACCCGCTTTGCAAGGTCCAGCCCGACGATGCTAACTTCCTTCATGGATGCGCTCGCCTTTCAGTGACGTTCCAGCAAACATCACTCTGGCACATTGCGATGCCGTCGGGAGGGGGCATCCACTCCATCAGCTCTCAGTGGAAATCAACACCATCGACTACGGCGGATTGCGATGGAATAAGGAACAATCAACCAGAGTTTCCAGCAGCCGCACATTGGTTCTCGCATTACGCGTAAGATCCAAATCGGGTCGCGTGACCGGTTGGAAGAAGCGGGCGGCGAGACTTTTTAGCTTGGCGTTAAAACACGGGGCTGAGTATTCGCCGCAGACGTCAGTGCCTAGGACGTTTTTGCCGGCGCATAGACGATGCAGGGCCTCGATCAGTGCATCGAGCGGCATCTCGCCTTGATCCCAATTGGTCGTCGCCTCCTCCGGGCGCAGCACATCCTTGTCGATCGTGATCCACACAGCTGCAGTAGGTAAGCGCTCGATCAGATCGACAAGGAATCGGGACCAGTCCAAATCGGCCAGATTGTGCCAGATCAGATGCCGGCCGTCGCGGTGGTGGCCGAAGCCGCTGCCGATCTTGCCCCAGACTCGGCTCGGAGGGCGCCGCCAAGGATGCAGTTCGAGCCGGCCACTATTGAGGGCTGCGACATTGCCGGTCTTCCACTGCGGAATGTCGAGATCGCGCGCACAGGGACCGAGGGTAACGATCCGCTCTATGAGCGGGCAGTCCAACAGGCGGTTGATCCAAGACCCGCAATGCCAGGCAGGCGGGAGACGATCCCAATCGGGGTGGTTGTCGAAATGAATGACAGTGATCGGCAGGTTGACGGCTTCGACGGCGTCGATGATCATGAGGGCGCTCAGATGATGGAAATCGCCGGAACCCAGAAAGGTGACCGGGATGCCGTCGCCCACTGCCGGCGGCAGCTCGGCGAGGCGATGGCGCAAAGCTGCCCTCTGAGAAGCATTGGCCCAGAGCCGCAACGCCGGCCCATCGCGTCGCAGATCGACGCTCTGCGCCCATCCCTCCGCGACCGCCTGGCGAAACGGCTCCTGTTCCATCAGACTGCCATCGAGGTCGAGCAGGCGCAGACGCATTC
This sequence comes from Methylovirgula sp., assembly GCA_052144065.1. Taxonomy (GTDB): domain Bacteria; phylum Pseudomonadota; class Alphaproteobacteria; order Rhizobiales; family Beijerinckiaceae; genus Methylovirgula. The sequence goes on from JBKQRA010000063.1 coordinate 6,907, forward strand.
AGCCGGGTTCCCCGATCAGCGTGTGGGATCAGTGGTGTTGGTTTCCCGGCCAGTGGATGCCGGCCAATCGATCAAGATACCATGTCAAAAGCGGATCGAATGGCCCGCGCAGCCAGTGCAACAGGCGCATCTGCGTGCCGGGCGTGATCGCGAAGCGGCCGGCCTCGATTCCTTCGACAATCGCTCGAGCGACTACGTCGGAAGAAAGCATGCCACCGGCGCTGGTGAGTTTGCGCGTTTGCGGCAGCTTGTTGCGTTCCTCTTCGGTGAAGCCCGGCGTGTCCGTGTCAGGCGGATAGACGATCGAGACCCGGATGCCGAGTGGTTTCACCTCGGCGCGCAAAGCTTCGCCAAAACCGCGCAAGGCAAATTTGGTCGCGGAATAGGCGGTATAGCCATAGAGCCCGACAAGACCGGCTCCCGACGAGACAAGGACGATATGGCCGCCGCCCGCCCGTGCCATCAAGGGAACCAGCGCGCGAGTGCTATAGACCGATCCCAGATAGTTGACCGCCATGCAGGTGGCAAAATAATCGGCCGGCGTCTCGAGGAAGGTTTCAGTGACGCCGATGCCGGCGCAAGCGACCAACAGGGACGGCGGACCACATATGTCGACTGTTTGGCCGACCGCGTCCTCGACTTGCCCGCGAACCGAGACGTCGACTGGCAACGCCAGAACCTGTTGGGCAGAGTCGTGTCTGCAGCTTTCGATGTCCGCCTTTGCCGCTGCCAATCGACCGATGTTGCGCGCAAAAATCGAGATATTCATGCCGGCTGCGGCCAAGCGCTGGGCCGTGGCTAGACCGATGCCGCTCGACCCACCGGTAACGATGGCATGCGCGGTTTGTCGGGTGACGACGTCTGTCATTGCCATCGCCGGCGGATATCGATCAGCGTGGCAACCACGGAGTCCAATTGCGCTTCGGTGTGGCCGCAGCTCAAGAGGAAGCGCACGCGCGCCTTATCCTCTTCGACCGCCGGATAAATCACTGGTCCGGCATAGATCTGGCGCTCGAACAGCGCCGCGGACAGTCGCGCGGCCATCAGCGAACTGCCCACGATGACTGGAACGATGGGCAGCCCTTGGCTCGAGCCGACATTGAAGCCCTCGGCCCGCAATCGATTGCTGAAGCGGGAGGAGAGGTCGCCGAGGCGTGCGACTCTTTCCGGTTCGCGCCGCAAAATCCTGATCGCTGCCAAGGCGGCGGCAGCCATGCCCGGGGGAACCGGCAGGGTGTAGATCGATGCCGGCGCCGTCCAGCGCAAATAGTCGATCAGCGCCGTCTTGCCGGCAATATATCCGCCGCAAGCCGAAAAGGTTTTGGTCAGCGTCCCCATCCAAATGTCGATGTCGCCGCCAGCGAGACCGAAATGCTCCCTTATTCCCAAACCATTTTGTCCGAGAATTCCCATGGAGGCGGCTTCGTCGATCATCAGAAGCGCCTGATGCCGGCGCCGCAGCTCGATGAAGCGCGGCACATCGGGGATGTCGCCATCCATGCTGTACAGCCCTTCGACCAGAATCACTGCACGCTCGAAACCTTTGCGATGGCGGGTCAGCAGCGCATCGGCGACTTGCCAGTCGTTATGCGGAAACGCCATGCGCTGGGCGCCGGAAAGAAGAGCACCCTGGATCTGGCTCTTATGGATCAACGCGTCATGTAGGATGAGATCGCGCGGCCCGAAGAGATGGCCGAGTGTCTCCATATTGGTGATGTAGCCGCTGAGATGGAGAACCGCATCGTCGACGCCATGCAAGGCCGCAATAGCCGCCTCCAGCTCCCGGTAGATCGGGCGTTCGCCGCCCAACACTCGGCTCGGCGAAGTGATCAGCCCATAACGTTCGACGGCAGCGACGGCAGCCTGGTGTACCTCGGGATGGGCTGCGAGGTCGAGATAATCATGGGCCAGAAAATTCAGATAGGGGCGACCATCGATGACCACTTGCGCCGTGCCTGAACCATCGGTCGGGCGGAAATAAATATTATCGAGCCCGAGTGCGGCGGCCGTGCGCTTCAGGCCAAGAAATTCTCGATAAGCGGGGAGCGCCGCGAAATTCCAGAAATCGTCTGTCGGTGCGGTGGATTCTTGTAAAGACGGATCGATCGGGTCGCCGTCACGGTCGTGAGTCATCCGCGGCATGCCTCCACGCTGGCAGAGGGTGCAACATTCGGCTCAAGCGCTTGCATGAATTTTCTGTCCAATCGCTCGATCAGCCGGGCCGACACCGAACGCAGGCTGCCACTGGTCAATTCCAGAGCGCGCAAGTCGATGCCGAGGCCTGTTTCAATGGAGAGAGCCAATTCAACCGCCATCAGGGAATCGAGTCCATAAGTGCCCAAAGGTTCGTCTGCCTGAATTTGCTTCAGTTCGAGACGCAGAACCTTGCCGATTTCCTTTACCAAAAAGGCTTCGACCGTGCTCTGCCGTTCGGGTGCGGTCAATCGCGGCCAATCGGCGAGCGGCGTCGAGAGAGCCGATCGGCCATCGCCTTTTACTGCTCGTACCAGCCCGCGAAAGCGGGTTCGCTCGCGACTGCTGGTGGTGCCGAGCTCTGTCGGCCATCCCGCCGGCATTATGATGCGCATTCCTTCGGCGTTGCCAAGCAGCGGCTCCAGACAGTCGAGCGCGGTTGACGCGGTCAGCGGCGCCGTCCCCCATCGCGCGGACAATTCGTTGCGCACGGTTTCAGTGCGGGCGAGATATCCGACGTCGCCGATCGGTCCGAAGGCGAGAGCTAGGGCCGGAAGACCTTGCGCGTTGCGCCATGCTGCCAGGGATTCGAGATAGAGATTGGCGGCAACGTAATTTGCTTGCCCGCCATTGCCGATCGCGCTCGACGCAGAGCCATAGAGGACGAAGAAATCAAGCCGGAGATCTGCTGTGAGGCGATGGAGGTTCCAAGCGCCTAGCGCCTTCGGTCGCATGACGCGATCGAAACTGCCGCAATCCTGCTTCGCGAGAACGGCGTCATCGTAAACGGCGGCGGCATGGATAACGCCGGAAATCGGGGCGTTCCGCCCTGCCGCGCGGGCAAACACCGCTGCCATTGCGTCGTAATCACCGACGTCGGCCAGCTCTTCATCGATGATCGCACCTGTTTCACGGAGCGCCGCGCAGAGCATGGCGGACTCGGGAGTTGGGCCGCTGCGTCCGACAAGGATCAGCCGTTTGGCGCCTTTCGCGACGAGCCAGTGCGCCGTGGCGAGGCCAAATCCGGCAAAGCCTCCCGTCACCAATATGCTGCCCGTGCTATCGAGGTGCAATTTGACCCGAGGCAGGGGACGACGACTGGCTGGCAAAGGGCAGTCGGCTGATAATATGATCTTTCCAATATGGGCGCCCTGCTGCATCGCGCGAAACGCGTCCTCGGCGCGGGCGAATGGATATTCGCGGAAGGGGAGGCCGCGCGTGTCGCCGGCGGCCAGTACGTCGCCGAGCTGGCGGGAGATACGATGGGCGTCTTCGGGACGATCGCGCATCAGCCGATCCATGTCGACGGCGTGCAGCGATCCATGGTGGCGCAGGGGCCTGAGCCCAATGCGGCGATCGCCATAGAGGTCGCGTTTGCCGATTTCGACAAAGCGGCCGAAGGGTTTGAGCAGGCTCAATCCCGCCTCCAGCGCTTCGCCGGACAGGCTGTTCAACACGACATCGACGCCTTCGCCGCCGGTGTAGGCCAGGACATCATCGACGAAACCCGTGCCGCGCGAATCGAACACGGCCTCGACCCCGAGCCGTGCGAGGAAGTCCCGCTTTTCCGAGCTTCCCGCGGTGGCGAGCACGCGCGCGCCGCGGGCAAAAGCCAATCTAACTGCGGCGAGACCGACGCCCCCGGCGGCGGCATGGATCAGAACTGTTTCATCCGGCCGCAAGCGAGCGGCGTCGTCGAGGGCATAGAGCGCGGTGGTCAGCGCCACAGGCAGAGTCGCCGCTTGTTGGACGGTTAAGCGGTCTGGCAAGCGATGCACCCAGGCAGCGTCCTGCACCACATGGGTCGCCAAACAGCCCGGCCCCATCGCGACCACCCGATCGCCAGGCCGCAGAGTGCGAACCGCGTCGCCGACGCCGGTGACAACGCCCGCGCATTCAAGTCCAAAGCTCGGACCGAACAACCCGTTCATTACCGCCTCGTCCGGCAAGAGACGCAGGGCCCAGGCAACATCGCGGAAGTTCAAGCCGGCAGCGACTACGCGGATCGCGACCGCGGTCGGGGCAAGGGGCGGCAACACCCCGCTTGCCTCGAAGTGGAGACTGTCCAATGCGCCCTGGCGTCCGATGACGAGGCGATGCACGACATCATCTCTCACTTTTGCCGGGGCGGCTGGATGCGATGCGGATTCCTGCCTTTCTGTGTCGATCCGAAGCGCATAACGTTCGCTACCGGCGAGCACGACTTCCTCTTCCGGGCACGGCCACAGCAGTTCCGTGACCAGAGATTCGATTGGCGCTCTGTCAGTTAGAGAGAAATCGATCAGGCGAGTTCGCAATCCGGAGGCCTCGCTCATCGCGACTCTTCCCAAGCCCCATAGTGGAGCTTGCGCGGGCAGCGGTACGCGCGCGCCGGGGGCGAAGGCACCGCCGGTCACCAGCGTCAACCTCGGTGCGGCCAGCCAGGAGACGGCGTCTAACGCCTGGATGAGATAAAGGGCAGCAAGGTCGCGCACGCGCGGCAAAGCGGTCGGATCGGCTTGTTTCAGACCGCAGAGAAAGACCACTTGCTCGGCCTCCAGCCCGTCATCGGCCAGAGCCTGGCACAGCAAATGGAAATCCTCTGGATCGGTGGCGACTTCGTAATTTCTGTCGCCGTGGCGGCGGAAGCTGTTGCCGAGACCGGCGGTAATCACCAATTGGCCTTGCCGCGACAAAAGCTCGGCAACGGTTGCGCCGACACTATCGTCGATTACCAGCAGCCACAAAGAGGGCGACACAGAGGGCGTGGTAAGCGCCGCCGCGCCAGCCTGCCGCGCAATGAAGAGACGGCCCGAGTCGAGGCCAGACTGATCGGCAATGATTTCGACATGCGAAAATCCGCGACTTTCCAGTGTCGTCGGGGTGATGTTGTCGACTTCCGACTTAAGATTGGAAATTTGCCCGTCCGTTGCCGGAAGCTTACCGCGCGCAAGGCGCTCCAGTGCGCCGAACCGGCGTTGCCAAGCGAAAAGCAATCCGTCCGCGCGCAAGGCTGCTGAGATCGATCTGCCCCAATCCTCTTCCATCGGATTGATGACGAGAACCGCGTCGCATTTGGGACCGCTGTAGTCTTCGGAGCTAAGGCGTGAACGAACAGTCACGCTCCAGGGGGCGCTCCCCGCTGCGGGACCCGTCTGTAAGGCGGTCACCAAGCTAGGAGGCACATCACCCAGCAGAAGGATCCGGAACGCATTGTCGCTCGGCCGCGCAGCAGCCGCTGCCTTCAAAAGGAGCCCGGCCAATGCCGCTGCCCAGCAGCGGCTGACCGGTGCAAGATCGTAAAGAGCCTCCAGCATGCCCCGTGCCGTGCTCCCGGCGAGAAGCTCGTCAAAGGTGACGGTTCCGGCGGCCAAGCGAGGAAGCTGTTCTCCGAGCTGCGCGGCGAGGAATAATTCGCTTAGCCGATCGGGAGCGTCTGCAAGCAAGTTGCCCCAGAGATCTCTTGGATCGAGTGTGGGCACCAGCGACGGTGTACCTTTGTCATCATCGCCCGAGTGTAGGCGTGCCAGCCATGCTTCGCACAAAGCGTCGAAGCGCCGCAGCCAATCTCCAGAGATGGCGAGCCGATCCAACCCTTCGGCCAATTCCATGACCGTTCCGGCGCAATGCTGCATCAGCTCGGTGGGAGTCAACGGCTGATCACGGTCGATTGCATTCGGCAGAAGGGGCGGATCGAGAAGATGAAACCGTTGACAGTAGATCTCAGTCGCAGTCTGCGTCGTGGATGGACGTGAAATTGCCTGCAGCTCAATCCCCTGCAGCTCACAGAGGACACTTCCCGCCGCATCCATGATCGTCCCATCCAGATGCCGCGCCTTCGACGCTGCGCCGCGGCGGACGACGTGGCAGAACGCGGGCATTTTTCTGTTGGGTATAGCACGGATGTGCTGGACGCCGACCGGCAGCAGCGTTAGTGCAAAATCCGCTTCCTCGTCTTGCCGGGACAAGACTATAGCCAACTGCAAGCAAGCATCGGTCAAGGCCGGTGGAAGATGCCAATCTGGACTCGGCGTTGTCTTCGTGGAGTCTGGGATTAAGCGGCAGAGCGCTTCGTTGTGGCCAATCCAAACTGCATCGATCGTGCGAAATTGCGGTCCATAGGCAAAACCATGCTGCGCGCAGCGAAGGTAAAAATTCTCGGCGTCGAGAGGATCGGTGCAGCGCTTGCGGGCCGCTGCCAAATCGACGGGCGGAGAGGCGTGGCCCATACGCCTCAGGTGCGCTTGCGCATTAAGGGTCCAACCGGCGTCGCTCCCTTTCGGCTTGCTGCGGATGGTCAGCAAGCCGTCGTCGGGCGCGTAGGCGGTTTCGACCAGAGCCGTCGCGCCGTCGACCGGCAAGCCGCTTTTGAGCGCCAGGGCATCAATGGCGATAGGATCGCTTGGAGACATTTGTCGCGCCGCTGCAACGCAGAGTTCGACAAAAGCGGTGGCCGGCAGCAAAGCGATTCCTTGAACCCGATGGTCCGCGAGGAATGGGAAGAGATCGGTATCGACCGCGCCATGCCAAGTTGGTTGCGCTGTCGGAAGGCGATCGCCAAGCAGAGGATGAGCCGGCTCCGGATGCTCGGGGGAGTCGGTCTCGGCCCAATGATATCGCCGGTCCCAGGGATAGGTGGGAAGGTCGGCGAGCGAGCCTGTCGTCGGCGGAAACCGATCAAAGTCGAGCTGCGCGCCCTGCACATAGAGCTGTCCCAGCGTTTGCCAAAGTGCGGGGATGGACGGATTGTCGTGGCGTAACGTTGGAATCACTGCGCCGGTCGACGCCGCGGATCTCAGACATTCGCGAATATTGCCGGAGAGCACGGGGGCCGGCCCGATTTCGACGAACAGGCCGAAGCCAGCCTTGCGGAGGGTGGCGAGAGCCTCCGTGAAAAGGACAGGACGCCTGATGTTCTCCCACCAATAGCTAGCGTCGAGCGTTTCGCCCGCGGCAGCCGCGCCGGTGACGGTCGAGACGAACGTTACGTTCGTCGGGCGAGGCAAAATACAGGCGAGATCGGAGCGGACTTCAGCTTCGATCGGATCCATGATCGGACTGTGGAAGGCATAGTCGAGATCGAGACGTCGGAGCGCTTTACCCTCTTCCTCCAAAGTCACGGCGATGGCGTCGAGCGCCTGGGATTCGCCGGACAGCGTCACGGATTCGGGCGCGTTGATGGCGGCTATGGCGACAGCGCCGAACAGCGGTGCGATCCGGCGCGCTGCGTCTTCGGGCGACAGCGCGGCGACAAGCATCTTGCCGCGGCCAGCCGTGCGCTGCTGCGCGCGGCTGCGCACATGGAGGATTCGGATAGCGTCATCGAAGCTCAAAGCACCGGCCGCATAGGCTGCGGCAAGCTCTCCAACGCTGTGGCCGACAACCGCCGAAAAAAACACTCCTCGCGCCTTCAGCCAGTCGACGATCGCAATCTGAAGGGCAAAGAGCGCGGGCTGAGCGAGATCGGCGGCCGCAAGATAACTCGCGGCGGCGGTGCGGTTGAAAACAGGGATGACGTCCGCACCACCCAATTCTCTCAAAGCTTCGGCGATATGGTCGATGGTTCGCCGCGCTTCTAAATCATCACGATAGAGATCGATTCCCATTCCGAGCCATTGGGACCCGTTGCCGCTGAAAACGAGCGCCGCTTGGCGGGCGGGCGTTGTGGCGGGAGTAGCCGCAGACGCAATCTGATTTCTGGGCTCATTCCGCAGAAAAGCCGCGAGCCGCTTCGCCGCCTCGCCCGCATTCGCGGCATGGACGGCGAGTCGGTAGGGATGGTGACTGCGGCGATGCACTGCGGTCCAGCAGAGATCTGTCCAGGATGCACTCGATGGCGCCGTCAGTCTGTCGACCCAGGACCGCGCGGTAGCGGTGAGCGAGGCTTCGCTGCGTGCAGACAACAACAAAGTCAGATCACTCGCGTCTGGCGCAGGCACAGCCCGCGCGGCAGGGTCATCCTCGCCGAGACCATCGCCAAGAACGACATGCGCGTTGGTGCCGCCGAAGCCGAAGCAATTGACGCCGACGACGCCCGCCTTCCATTCCGCCGCCAGCTGAGTCGGTTGGTCGGTCACGCGCAGATTGAGCTCTGCAAAAGGAATGGCGGGATTGGGGTGGACGAAATCCAAGGTGGCGGGAATGATCCGATGTTTTAGGATCAGTACCGCTTTCAAAAGTCCGACCAAGCCTGCCGCGACCTCGAGATGGCCGGTCTGTGTCTTGACCGAGCCGATGGCCAGAGGTGAGGCGGACCGCGCGGCCCCGAGGACAGTCCCAAGTGAACGACACTCGATCGGGTCGCCCACCGGTGTGCCGGTTCCATGCGCCTCGACGTAATCGATCTCATTGAATGAAATGCCCGCCCGTATGTAGGCCTGACGCAAGACGTCCTCTTGCGCGGCTTGGTTGGGCAGGGTGATCCCTTGCGTGTAGCCGTCGGAATTGACGGCACTTCCAAGAATCAGCGCGTGAATACGGTCGCCATCGGCTTTCGCCGCCGACAAGGGTTTAAGCACCAGGGCAACAGCGCCTTCGCCGCGGACATAGCCGTCCGCGCGTGCATCGAAGCTGTGGCATTGTCCGGTCGGTGACAGCATGCCCGCCTTGGCAAACCCCACCATGGAAAACGGTTCCAAAAGGAGATTGACCGCGCCGACCAGCGCCATACGCGAATGCCCGCGCTGTAACGCCTGAACCGCTTCGTGCAACGCGACCATGCCGGAAGAGCAGGCCGTGTCGATCGCCATGCTGGGCCCATGCAAATCGAAGCAATGCGACAGTCGGTTTGCCGTGACGCTCACAGCAACGCCGGTCATGGTGTAAGGGCCGACACTGTCAACATGACGGCTGCGTTGCACCAGAAAATCGGTGGTGCCTGCGCCGATGAAAACTGCAGTGTCGGATCCGGCGAGGCGTTCGGCGGGCTGGCCTGCATCTTCAAAGGCGTGCCAGGCGACTTCGAGCAACAATCGCTGTTGCGGGTCCATCCATTCGGCTTCGCGTGGCGTGATGCCAAAGAAGGCCGCATCAAAGCCTGTGATATCCGTGAGAAAAGCGCCGGAATTGTTGTAGGAGCGGCCCGGTCTTCCGCGATTTGGATGAAAATAGCGATCGCCCCAGCGGCCCGGCGGTACATCTCCGACGGCATTGGCGCCGGACAGAAGAAACCGCCAGAAGTCATCGGGGCTTTCCACCGCAGGTGGCAAGCGGCAGCCCAGGCCGATGATCGCAATCGGTTCCATATCGGAGTTTGTGCCGGTTTGAGCGCGAGCGCCCGGAAGGATCCGGCGGGTTACATGGGCCATAGATACGCTTTACTCCATTCGCAGTCCGCGCTGTAGCAGACGCGCAATATCGCAGCAGGCCGCCAGCCTCGGCCGATACCGATCAGAGGCCAACCGCTAGTTTTTCCATGATCGATCCAATGAGAAACGGGACCGGGCCGACCAGCGCGAAAAGTTGAGTCTCGGCTGCGGCAGGCAAGCCGGCGCGCATGGCGCGATCAATATAGAGGCTGCCGCCACGCGCCATGGTCTCGACCATGGCGATATCGTCCTGCGCTAGGGTCGCGGCGGCGTCGGCAAAGGTCAGCAGCAGTGCCTCCACCGCCTCGAAGATCGGCATGGCGGCTGCTGCTTCGGGATTGCCGAACCATTGGCCGAGGGCGGTGACCGCCTTAGCCAAAGCGGCGAGTTCGCCGCTCGCACGCTGCAAGGCCAGCACATGATCGCGCGCGGCGCCCGGTGGCAGTCCATGCGCGAGATCAACAGAATGAGTCTGCGCCGCCTTGGCACGGTCAGCGATGTCGGCCGTGGCCAGCGCCACGGCGCCTAGAACAGACTGGCCAGGGCGCGCGGCGCCAAAGGCCGCCGCAATGCGGCCGGCGAGTTGGCCAAGGTCGGCGCGAAGCCTGCCGACGCGGAGGTCGCTTTCCTCGATACATCCATCTTCAAGGTGCAAAAGCCGATCGGCGATGTCGAGGATGCGGACATCGTGGGTGGCGATCAGAACGGCACAACCTTCGGCCCGGGCGAGACGCTGGAGGAATTCGACGACATCGCGGCCGCTGGCGGCATCGAGGGAAGCGGTTGGCTCGTCGGCGAGAATGATCCGCGGCCGGCCGGCGAGGGCGCGCGCGATCGCGACGCGCTGTCGTTGGCCGCCGGAGAGCTGGGCGGGGCGCTTGTCGGCGTGATCGGCGAGGCCAACGGCCGCCAAAAGTTCAAAGGCGCGGCTGCGGATCGCCTTGCCGCTGAGGTTTGGTTCTAAAGCTAGCGGCATTTGCACATTTTCGCGCACTGTCAGCGCTGGCAACAAATGATGCTGTTGAAACACAAAGCCGATGGCGTGACGCGCCGCCGCAAGGGTGGCGGGGCTGGCGCCAGCGAGTTCTGTTCCGGCAAGCCGAATGCTGCCGGACTGCTGCTGGCGGAGCCCCCCGATCAGCGTGAGAAAAGTGGTTTTGCCAGAGCCCGAGGGACCGGTAATGATCACAATTTCCCGGGCGAGGATGCGCGCCGAAATGCCATGCAGAACCTCCCGTTTCAGCGCGCCCTCACCATAGGCATGGTAAATGTCCGTCGCCTCCACGAGCACGTCCGGCTCGGTTTTCGGCGGGGCGCTCATTGGAAGAGATCCGCCGGCGCGACATGACGGAGCTTGCGCATCGCCAGCACGCCAGCTAGCAGGCAACTGAAGAAGATCAGGAAGAAGGCCATTATTCCCTGATCAACACTGAGCACGAAGGGCAGATGCGTTGCCTGCCGCGCCGCACGGAAGAGAAAGAAAGCGAAGAGGAGGCCGGGCGGATAGCCCAGCAGCGACAACCACAGGGCTTGCTGGATGACGATCGATTGCAAGGCCAGATCCTCATAACCGACGGCCTTCAGCGTCGCATATTCCGAGAGATGATGCTGCACGTCCGTATAAAGGATCTGATAGAAGACGACCCCGCCAACAAGCAGGGTAACGGCGAGAGTAATCGGGATGATGAAGCCGACCGGTGTTCCTTCTCCCCAATAGTCCTTCGCTGCCTGAATGAAATCCGCCTTGGTGACGACCGCGAGGTCGCCGCCGAGAAGCGCGCGGAGTCGATCGCGGGCGGCGACAGCGTCGACGCCAGGATTCAAGCGCACGAGACCGATGGAGAGACCGGATTCAGGCGTGTCGGGAAACATCCGATTGAAGCCGTCGCGGCTAACAATTGCCTGGCCGTTCGCCGTAAAAGAAATGCCGATCGCGAAACTGCCGCGGAAATAGAAGAGTGTGCGGTTGGCCTCCGTTGGGCATGGCCGCCCACCCGCGAGGCAGGCATCGACATTGCCGAACTCCGGCAGTGACAGCGTGTCCCAAAGGATGCTGTCTGGCAGCGCCAACCAGCGCTTCTGGCGCCGAATCTCCGGATTGTTGAAGGCGGTGCCCGCCGGATCGATGCCGAAGACCAACACTTGATCGACATTTCCGTTGGGCAGCCGCCAGAGTGCCACGTTACTCGTCACCCCCTCCGTCGCCGTGACGTCGGGATCGGAGCGTGCCGCAATCAAGCGGTCGCGTGAAAACAGGCTGTGAACGACGAGATCGCGGAAATTGGTGCTATGGACCACGAGATCGGCGTTGAGAGCGCCATATTGCAAGGCGACGCTGTCGAACAGCGCGTTGTAGGCGCCAGTCTGGAACAGGATCGCCGTGACCGCGAGCGCGATGCCGGCGACCGCTGCAATGAGGCGATTGCGATCGTAAAGAAGCTGCCGCCACGCGATAGGAACGCCGGCAGGTGCGAACCAGCGCGCCACTCCGCGCAATATCGATCGCGTCACGGGCTCGCGGCGATCGTTACGATCGCCTCGGCGCCGCTTAACGCCGCCACGATCTCTGGATGGTCGAGCCTAACCATTACCTCAACGATGCGCCGATCGACGGAGGTCAAGGTCGAAGCTGGCAACATCGAACTGTGATCGACTCGCGGTGCGATGCGCACGACCTTGCCGGCGATTGCGCCGGTCCAGGCCGGCGAGGTCGCATGGGCCAAGGCACCGATTCGGATCTGCGCAACATCGGAAATATCGAGCTCGGCCCTGATCTGCATGATGTTCGTGTTGCCGAATAAGAGGACGCCACGTTCGCCCGGTTGCTCGCCAGGGTAGGCTAAAATCTTGAGAACCTGGCCGTCGCTCGGCGCTCGCAGCTCTGTAAGGGCGAGCGAGGCCTGCGCCAGGGCAACGGCAGCCTTGGCCTCGCCCAGATTGGCTTCTGCGACGACGATGTCATTTGGTCGGGGATGTTGCATCGACTCAAGCATACGCCGAGCCTGGAGCAGTCTATTCTCGAGTGAGCCCAATCGCTCTGCGTCGTTCTTCCACTGTGCCTCGGAGACATTTAGGGTTCGATGCAGGGCAGCGCTGCGGTCGCGTTGCTCACGGGCCTGCGTGACATCGAACTCTTCGCTCGCGACCAGAGCTGCCTGGGCCGCAACATCCTCAGGCTTGGCACCCTCGCGAACGAGCGCGACTCGGGATGCCATGCCTGCCTCATGAGATTGCGCCTGAACGAGATTCGCCGCAGCAATTTCATGGTTGGAAGACAGCGCCAGAATTTGGCCCGCCGCGACCCTGTCTCCCTCTGCCACTGTGAGCTTTGCGACGACCTGCGGGCCGGCCTGGAAATAGGGCAAGGTAAGCGCCATGATCTGTTCCCCAGGAACAACTCGACCATAGGCAACGACGCTGGCCAGCATCGGCTGAGCCGCGATCGGCGGAGCCGCTAAGAGACCAGCGACGACCAGGCAAAGTGCGGGGAAGGTGCGCATCGGCGACCGTCGGGGAAAAAAGTGCAGCCCTGCTCCCGGGCACACGCGTGCCTCGTTACGGCGCGGCCTGCGCCCCTGTCAAGGCTGCGGGCACGGTGGAACATCGCTACTAACGACGCCGAAGGACCGCATCGCGTTCGGTCTCGTCGTGTGAGATCGGATAGCGCGGCGATTTAATAACCGGATACAGTCATCGAGGATAAGAAGCGACCCCAAATCGTCGAGGACATCTTCTTGGTGGCCTGCATGCGTCGATAGCTGCCTAGCGCGAACCAAAGTCCGCTTTGGAGCAACGAGCCAGGTAGCCGGGAGTCCGTTCAGGGTCGGACCAAGATCGTTAGGTCAAATCAATTGAACGTCCGCTTCTGCGTTCCGATAAGCAAAAGGAGTCAGACTGCTTCCGGCCCGATCTGCCTTCTGCTTTGCGCCCATCTGAGTCGTTGCATGAACGCACTTAGCTTCCCCAAAGCGGACATTCGATACAGTGCAGAACCGACTGTAACCTTGCCCGCGCACGGTTGGAATTTGGCAGTCCGGCACATAGATTCCCTAGCGGATATGCCGCCGTCGCGGGCTGCTCGCCCTGACGGCCGTTCTCTAAAGGAGGGGATTGTGTGTCACGGCGCTTGAGCAGCGACGAATTCGTCTGCGCCGAGTGATTTAACGACCAAGGCACGAAGGATTTTTGCCTCGCTCACGCTGAAAGCGAGAACTGCGATTTCTGCGGAGCCAAAGGCACCGAGCCAATTGCTCGCCACTTGATGAAGTCGTCGAGCATATCAGTTCGACCATTCATTGCTATTACGACGACCCTGCAAACGCCGGTCTTCGCCAAGCTGCCACCGTGCCTTATCGGTATCGAAGCATGCGTCACGTCGCATCAATTCATTGGACTGCCTCACGCCTGAAGCAGACGTCGAGCGACATGCTGGCGAGATGCAGGCCGCTCTGCTTCCTGCCGCCACGTGCCTTACTGAGCGTCATGCACCATGGCGGCTGCGGCCCTCAGTTTTTCCTCGTCCGCGGGCGTGAGCTTCGGCGGCTCGACTGAGACTGTCAGCTTGTCTATCTTGCCGGTGAATTTGAACGGCACTTGGTAGTCGGCGTCATCCACCGGTGTTCCCGTGTCCGAGCCGACATCGAAGGTTTCGTCCCAAGGCAAGGTCAATGGCACGGTATGCGGCAGCGTGTGGGTCGCGACGAGCTTACCGTCCACCTTGAAGGTGCCAGTGCCCGACCGGCCCAGGCCGCTCATGTTGTTGAACGCCAGCGTCGCAAACCCGAGCCCGTCATATTTGAAGTCGTATTCGAGCGTGTGTTTGCCGGGGGACAGCGCCTCTTGGGCCTGCCACTTCACCCGCTCGAGGTCGAGCAGGTTCCAGGTGAAGACCGGCTTGCCATGAAGCATATACATGCCGTATCCGCCGAACCGACCGCCATCGGTGACGATCATGCCCTCGGCGCCGCTTTGCGGCACGTCTATGTCTGCCGTGATCGTATAGGACGTGTTGAGAACGCTCGGCGCCGTCCCGCGGGGGATGCCGGCGATCGGCACGCCCGAGAAAGTGAAGACCTTTCTGCCGCCTGACATTGATGGACGCGGCGTCACCATTCGCGTCGCCACGGACGCATCGAGCGGCAGCACCTGATACTTTGCAAATTCGGCAAACATCAGGTCCTTCATCTCCTGCATCTTCGCTGGATGGCTGGCGGCGACGTCGGTGTATTGCGTCCAGTCATGCCGTACGTCGTAAAGCTCGAACTTGAATGCGCTAGCGGGATCCTCGACCGCCGTGCCGAGCAGCTCCCATGGCGCACGCAGAGGTACACCGCTCAGCATCCAACCGTCGTCGTACAGCCCTTGCACGCCCATCATCTCAAAATATTGGATGTGATGCGGCGAGGGAGTATTGGCATTGGCCTTGTCGAATGTATAGGCCATGCTCACGCCTTCGATCGGTTTTTGCCCAATGCCGTCGACCATCTCGGGCGCAGGGATGCCGGTGACCTGCAGAATCGTCGGCACGATGTCAATGACGTGGTGGAACTGGTTGCGGATCCCGCCCTTGTCCTTGATCCGAGCTGGCCAAGAAATCGCCATGCCCTGGCGCGTGCCACCAAAGAAGGACGGAACCTGCTTCGTCCATTTGAACGGCGTGTCGAAAGCCCAAGCCCAGGGCACCGCCATATGGGCATAGGTTTGTTCGTTACCCCACGCATTGTACCATTGCATTTGTTTATCGACCGG
This sequence comes from Methylovirgula sp., assembly GCA_052144065.1. Lineage (GTDB taxonomy): Bacteria > Pseudomonadota > Alphaproteobacteria > Rhizobiales > Beijerinckiaceae > Methylovirgula. The sequence continues at coordinate 22,134 of JBKQRA010000063.1, forward strand.
CAGTTCTATGCCGTTGAATTGCAACACCTCGCTCGGCGTGCCATTGGGGGAGCCCTCGGCAGAGGCGCCATTGTCGCCGCTGATGTAGATGATCAGCGTATCGTCGAGCTTGCCCATATCGTCGACCGCCTGAATCACGCGGCCGATTTCGTGGTCAGTGTAGGCCAAGTAGGCGGCATAGATGTCCGCTTGGCGGATGTAGAGTTTCTTTTGCTCGTCGGTCAGCGTATCCCAGCGCTTCAACAGCTTGTCCGGCCAAGGAGTCAGCTTCGCATCCTGTGGGATGACTCCCAGTCGTTTCTGGTTTGCAAATATCTGATCGCGCAGCGTGTTCCAGCCATTGTCGAAGAGATGCATATCGCTGATCTTCTTGATCCATTCCGGCGTCGGCTGGTGCGGCGCGTGGGTACCGCCAGGAACGTAATATAGGAAGAACGGCATCGACGGATTGATGTCATTCAACTGGCTCAGCCAGCGGATGGCATCGTCCGCCATTGCGGTCGTCAGGTTCCACCCTGGATGCCCGACATACGGATAGATCGCTGTGGTGTTGCGGAATAGATTCGGCTCCCACTGGCTGGTGTCGCCGCCGACGAAGCCATAGAAATATTCGAAGCCCATGCCGATCGGCCATTGATTGAAAGGCCCAGCCTGGCTTGTGTCCCAGCTCGGCGTATTGTGGTCCTTGCCGAACCACGCGGTGCGATAGCCGTTCTCCAACAAGATGCGGCCGATCGTGGCACTGCTCTTTGGGATGATGCTGTTGTAACCGGGAAAGCCCGTCGCGGCTTCCGAGACCACGCCGAAGCCGACCGAGTGATGATTGCGGCCGGTAATGAGTGCTGCCCGTGTCGGTGAACACAACGCTGTCGAATGGAAATTTGTGTAGCGCAGTCCATTGGCGGCGATGCTGTCCAATGTCGGTGTGGGTATGACGCCGCCGAAAGTGGATGGCGCGCCAAAGCCGACGTCATCGGTCATGATCAGTAGGATGTTAGGCGCCCCCTTGGGTGGGACCACACGCGCCGGCCAGGCTGGTTTCGATTGCGCGGCATTGAGATTGATCTCGCCTTGAAATTTCGGCGGTAGCGGCGGCAGATAGCTCCCGTCAATGTTGGTTGTGGCATTGGGCGAACTCGCCGGGACTTGGGATTCCGCCGCTCGCGCGGGAACTGAAATCAGCAGAAGGAGAGAAAATGAGATCAGAAGTGGAGAGGTCGCTTTCATTGTTACCCCTTTTTTCGCCCGCTGATTCGGCTGGCAGGAGTGTCTTGAAAATAGCGTGAAGCTCTACCTTGAGGCGCTAAAGTCAGAGCCCGAATTGAAACCTTTTATTTTCGTTGGCTGTCGGCAAGAGCTAGGTTTTAGCGAAAATCGAAGTCCGAAACGAATGTCGCAGTCGCTCATAGGGCGTTCTATGACAGACGATATTGCGCCAATTTAGAATTCAACGTCGTGATATGAAGGCACTATTCCCGGAACTAACTTGGCAGAGAATGAAGGCCCACGTTTTGATCAACATCAAAGAAGGCCGGCTTGACTTCAAGGATTTCGAAGAATCAACTGCGATAACTAATTAACTAAATAAGATATTTTTGGGGGACTCATGCTTCCGTGCGGAATGCCCTCGTTCATTCACAATCAGATTTCAATTCCTGATGTGTTTCGAAAAGCTGCCGTCGGCGGCCTTCTCGGCTGCCTGTCCCTTG
>JBKQRA010000064.1:0-35747 GCA_052144065.1 Methylovirgula sp.
GCGTATCGACGTCTCTCACGCTATGATCTTCGTCGCTATGGGCGGCAATCTCGTTCGAAGAAACACCCATCCGTGAATTTCAAAACGGACTCTAAGCGCATGAAAGGGCAGGATAGAAAGATCCGTATTTTCGATTTGTCCAGCATGGGCACCTGGCGAAAAGCTTTGGCACAAATCGGCGCTATTCAACGATAAGCGTCGTTAAACACCAGCCAATGATGAAGGCAGCGTAGGTGAATCCCACCCTACTGTACTACGCACATTGCCGAATGGGAGGGTGTTGTTTTCCCGCGCCGTTCGCGTCATGAGTGGCAGGCAAAGTTGCCAAAATGCCTGAGGTGTCGTAGCCGACAGGTTCGATCTGGGACTAAGCCACCCATTGAGACGCGTGATGTTTAGAGATCCGAAAAGTCAAATGAAAGCAAAGAAAACGACCTCGGATTGTATTATTTGGGTTGTCCGTTAATATGCGGAACGAGACAAAAGAAACGGGCGGATCGCCGAAGTTGTATCGTCTTCTCTCAAATACATTTGAACGGGTCGCCTCGCATTTGGGCCCCAGAAAGCCGTCTGAACGAGCCGATGGAGACGATCCTCGAAGACTTGTTGAATCGGAATACCGGTATTGGGTCCGCTTTGCTTATCTACAGTGTCTCGGGCGCGAGCCGGATCGAGGCGGGCTCCGTGCGTATATAGCGCTGTTGAAAGATGGCTTGCCATTTTCGCAGCTTGTGGAAGAGCTGAAAAGCAGCGCGGAGGGCACCAAGTGGCAACAGCATACGCGCTCCGAGACGGAATATCTTTATTGGATCCGTTTTGCTTATGAGAATTGCCTGGGCCGTGCGCCGGATGAGGGAGGCATGCAAGCCTATCTCGCGCGCCTCAAGGACGGATTGCCGTTTTCCCTGCTGATCGAAGATCTGAAAAACAGCCCGGAGGGCATTCGCCATCAGCAAGGCAATGAATTGTGGGAAGAGTTTAGCGATGGAGATTTCCTCCTCGCCATCGCAGAGCTATTGCGTCTCGGAGCGACGCCGAAAGATCTCGATCTGTGGCGACAGGCTATCGTGGGCGACCCCGACCGGCGCTTAGACCTCGTCGGACGATTGCTGCGTCAGGAAATCGCCCGGTTGGCCGAAAAGGGCAAAGGACAAGATCCGCAGGAATGCTGGATCGCCGGCACCGGCCGCAAGCTGACGCCCGCGATGTGGAAGCAAAAAGCGGATGAATTGGCCGCGACGAAGTCCTTGCGTCCTGCGCCCGTGCCGAAAGAGGCGCGCGCGCCGTTTCAGCACTCTGGGCGTTATGTTGTCTCAGCCATTGCGAGTCTCTATAAGGGCCGCAAATATATCGAAAAATTCCTCGAGAACATCACCTCGCAATCGATCTTCGATCAGAGCGAGCTGATCATCATCGATGCGGACTCGCCTGAAGGCGAAGGCGAGATCATCGCCGAATATCAAAAGATCTATCCCAATATCGTCTATCGGCGCATGGACTACCGCATCCGCATCTATGATGCCTGGAATGTCGGCATCTCAATGGCGCGTGGTCGCTATCTGACGAACACCAACATGGACGACCTCCGCCGCAAGGATTCCTTCGAGCTGCAATCCTTTGCGCTGGATCGAAATCCCTTCGCGGACGTCACCTATCAAGAGTTCTTTTATAGTCTCGACGGGTCGCTTGACTTTGATGCGGTGGCCGACTTCGGATTCAAGAGCGCGCTGCCTATTGTCACGCCCAATAGTCTCCTGGCTTATAATTCGCCGCATAATGCGCCCATGTGGCGCAAGAGCCTGCATGACGAAATGGGATTGTTCGACACATCTTTCGAGTCTGCAGGCGATTATGAATTTTGGCTGCGATGCCTTTGCAAAGGAAAGCAGTTCATCAAGGTCAATGAGCCGCATGTCGTCTATTATCAAAACCCCATGGGCATATCGACCAAGGTGGATAGCAAAGGGCTGGAAGAGGGGCGTCGGATCCTGAGCCGCTATTGCCGGCAGCTCGTTTCGCCGCATCTCCTGATGTCGCGCGAAGCCTTTGCCGAAACGCTTGGAATTGCATCCGATTGGTCGGATAAAAAATCCTATTATCAGATTGTACATGATCAATTGAGAGCGCTGGCGGGCAGGTCCAAGGCTCTTCGGCAGAACGCCGAGGCTAGAGAAGAGAAGCTGAGTACAGTTGGAGCCTGTTCCGATGAAGCTGCTTGTTGACGGCGTCTGTTTTCAATTGGCCCGGGGCGAGATCAGTCGCATCTGGACTGGTCTTCTGTCGCGCCTTGCCCGTCATCCCGAATTGGAGATCGTCCTATTGGATCGCGGCAATGCGCCCTCGATCGAGGGCGTTCAGGCGATCAGTTTTCCGTCCTATACCGGCGCTTTCACGGCTGGAGATTCGTTCTTTGTCGATCACTTCTGCCAAGATCTCAAGATCGACGTCTTTGCGTCATCCTTTTACACGACGCCCATAGCGGTGCCGTCGATCCTTTTGGTTTATGATACCGAATGGGAGTCATCCAGCGGCGAAGCCGCGACGCGCGCGGCACAGGAAAAAGAGACCGCGATCTTCCACGCAAACCAGATTTTGTGTTTTTCGAAGTCTATGAAAGCGGATTTGGCGCGCTTCTATGGCCTTCAGGATGACCGTGTGACGGTCGTTCCCTTGCATGTGGATGAAGCCGTGTTTCGGCCCCGCGACGCAAAGGAAATAAATGCGCTTAAGGCCCGGTTGGGCTTGCCGTATGACTACTTCCTCATTTCGCGGGGGCCGAGCGAGATCGTTCGGTCGTTGCATGACGATCCCTTGTTCGAGGCGGCGCTGACGGCGTCCGATGCTGAATTCGTCGTATTGAGTTCCGGCGAAAGGATGGAACGGCAAGGACGTTTTCAGGCTTCGTCCAAGGTGATGGAATTGGGGCCCGCTTTGACGGATCAGGAATTGGCCTATGTCTACGCCGGTGCGTCTGCCTTGATCCATTCCGGTCGCGTGGGCACCTCTCTGCCCATTGTGGAGGCTATGGCCTGCGGTTGCCCGGTCATCACGACGTCGCTTGGTGCCCCGCGCGAAGCTGGCGGCGACGCAGCGCTTATTTTGCCTGACGCCAGCAACTTCAACGTGGCATCCGCCATGGCTATGGTTCAAGAGGGCAATCGGCGGCACGAGCTGATCAGCAAAGGCTTGAAGCAAGCGGCAGGCTTCCGGCGAGACATGATGGAGAATGCGTTTCTCGATAGCCTTAAGAAAGCCAAGGATGAGAGTGAAACGCCGGCTGCTAAAGAATTTTTCGCGCAATGGCAGAAGTTGCGATCGCTGCAAAATGAAGTCGACGTCGGGGCATAATCTGACGTTCAGCTGGCTGAAATTATGCCGTCGCTATCGCCCGGCCGCGAATGCTCGATATTCCGTGAATCGGTTCGCGATAACTTGTGTTATCCGTGTCATGAGTAAGGGATGATGACAAGAGAGCCGACGCAAGAGGCGAAGCTCTTATGGGTGACGGCAGCGACGAGCTATCTCGGTTGTCATGTGGCGCGGCGGCTTGCGGACCGCGGCTATGATGTCGTGGGCATGGCGCGGCGACCGGTCGAGCCCGGAATCGCGACGCAATGGGGATTCAAATCCGTCGAAATCGGGCCTTTCGCCCCGGAACTTTTGCGGACGGCACTCGACCGTTACGGTGCGCCGAAAGCGGTCTTCCATGCAGTCGGCAGCGGATCTGTCGGACAGGCTGCGGGAGATCCTTCCGCCGACGCCGAGCGCACGATCGGCTCGGTGGAAGTCCTTATCGGCCTCTTGCAAAAATATGCGCCCGAGGCACGGCTCATCTATGCATCCAGCGCGGCGGTCTATGGCATTTGCACGGCTGGCCCGATGCCAGAATCGACTGTCGCCGCGCCGATTTCAATCTATGGGCGTAACAAGCTGCGGGCGGAGGAGCTTTGCCAGAGCGCGGGTCTGGACGTTGTTATTGCGCGCTTCTTTTCAGTCTATGGTTCGCCGCAAAAAAAATTGCTCTTCTGGGACATCGGCAAGCGTTTGCTTGATAGGGAAGCGACCGTGACTTTGAACGGAACGGGGGATGAGGCACGCGATTTCATTCATGTCAGCGACGCCGGGCGCGCGATCGCATCGCTCGTCGACATCGACGTACCACCTGCTGTGATCAATATTGGCACCGGCATCGCGACGCCGGTCCGCGTCGCGACGAAGCTCTTGGCCTCTGCCTTGAGCGTTTCTGTCAAGATCGAGTTCAATGGAATCGTGCGGCCGGAAGACCCGCCGCATCAGCAGGCTGATATAGCGCGACTGCACGCGATTGGCGTCGTCCCCGAGGTCGACCTCGAAGCAGGACTAAGAGAATATGCTGCTTGGCTGCTGGAGCAGCGCTTGTGATGTACAACCGCAAAGAAGAGTTTCGCCGATGTGCCAGCTCATATGAGGCTTATCTTGGCGGGTGAATCTGAGGGGCAGATCCAATCCATCGCTGATCGGCTCGAGAGCGCCCAAGATAAGCTTCGAACCGATGACAATGAAGCGGCGCTGGAAGCCTTTCGCGCTATTGTCGACGAATTGTCTAGCTCGACGCAGTCCGACAAAGGCGGGCACGCACATTTCGGCTGGGGCTTGTCGGCTTTCAAACTTGGCCGGGTGGATGAGGCTCTCGCGGAGTTTCGGCACGCCTTCGAGGCCGATCCGCCACATTTAGAAGGCGGATTGCGCTGGGCCGATCTGCTGCGCGGCAAGGGTTTCTTTCATGAATCGGTCGCGGCCTATCAATCGGTATTGGCGTTGGTGCCCGATCTTTCCGAGGCGCATTTTGGTGCGGCCGAAGCGTTTCAGGCGCTTGATGACGACGACAGGGCGCTCGATCACTATCGCCGAGCGGTGCAATCGCCGAGACCGCATGCCGAGGCCGGCTTCAAGTTAGCTGAACTTTTAGCGGCAAAAGGCGACCTTCAAGGCGCCTATAAAACGTTTGGCGCGCTTGTCGCGGCCTTTCCGAAACTTGCGGATGCGCGCTATCGGCTCGGCTTATTAGCTCAGGAACTTGGCCGCGAAGACGAGGCGATTGCGCACTATCGCAAAGCTGTTTATGCGGCTGGCTCGCACGCTGGCGGCGGCCTACGCCTCGCCGATCTTTCCCTGGCTAGAAATGACATTGAAACGGCGCGTGACGCCTATCGATCCGTCATAAACCTGTCGCCGGATCTCGCGGAAGCGCATTACGGACTGGGATTATGCTTGTTGCAGTCGGGCCACGCGGACGCGGCACAGGCAGAGTTTTCACGTGCTCTAGACCTTAAGCCCGGCTTTCCGGCTGCGGTCGTCGCGAATGCGTTTCTGTCATTCTTTCGCGCGCCGCCTACTAATAGCGACCATCCGAGTGCTCGGCCGGTCCTTTGCGTCCCGATCCTGCCCTTCGTTCGCGATTGGTTGGGCGGTCAGATCTATGTACTGAATTTTATGCGCAGCATGTCCAAGCTGCCGCGGCCGCACCGGCCGCGGCTCTTGCTCTTGGTCCTTATCGACGATTGGCGAGAGCTGCCGCCACTCCGCGAAGTCGTCATGCAATGTCTTGATTGCGACGCCGTCATCGGCGCGTTCGATCGTGAACGATGCGTGCTGTCGTCATCGCCGCTGCTCGATCGCTACCAACGTCTGCGTCATCGCGCATTCGGCGAAGCAGATGATTGGAGGGCGGCCTTGTTCGCTAAGGTCGAATGCAGCTTCCCGGTTCTCTACCCCTGTTGGGGGGTGGCGCAGCTTGGACGACCGCTGTTTTGGATACCGGATCTTCAGCACCGATTTTTCCCCTCGAATTTCAGTGCCGAAGAGGTGACTGCGCGCAACAATGATATGGCGTCCTTGTCGCGGCGCGACGTTCCTATCCTCTTCAGCAGCCATGACGCGGAGACGCATTTCCGACGGTTCTTTCCGGCCGGCCGTCATCGAACCTATGTCTGGCATTTTTGCACTTTGCCGGCAGGCGACAACGCAAGGCCCGATCCGAAGGCATTTGCGGATCTCGGCCTGCCGCAGCGCTATTATTACACACCCAATCAGTTCTGGCTGCATAAGGACCACGCGACGCTCTTTCGTGCGTTGCGCATCATTTTGAACAGAGGACATGACATTACATTCGTCTGCACAGGAAGCGATCTGCAATCGAGCAGAGACCCATACAGCAAGGAATTGCTTGGCCTGATCGATGAATTGAAACTTGGCCGAAATCTGCGCTTGATCGGCGTCCTGCCACGCGATCTTCAGCTCGAAGTCATGCGGAATGCTTGTGCGGTCATTCAGCCTTCGCTTTTTGAAGGATGGAGCACGGTCGTCGAGGATGCGCGCATGCTTGGGCGACCGGTGATCGCCTCGGCGATCGCGGTTCATTGGGAGCAGATCGGAGAGGGGGGGAACTTTTTCGAGCCGAAGGATGCGGTTTCGCTGGCTGCAGCTGTGATCGCATCCGATGCCACTTTTGGCCCGGGGCCTGATCTTGTCAATGAGGAAGCCGCGAGAGAGAATCTCGAGGCGCGGGCGCGGGCGAGCGCCGAGGAATTCTTGCATTTTCTGGCGGCGGAACGAAAGGCGTCTCATGCGGCCGTGAATGGCGAGGGCGCAATTCTTTTAGGCGGACGAACGTCATTGAAGGGCGTCGTCATGCGGCTCTTGGGTCGTTTTCGATCGAAGTGACGGCCTGATCGAGCGCAGGGAGGCTCCGCTCCACCGCACGGGTGCTCAGACGTGATGACGCAGGAGCGCTTTTCCCAATTGGATTGACCTTGGGGATCAAATGGTCCGTATAGCGGCACTGTGGGGCCTAAGGAGGCCGTGGACGGCGTTTTTGGCGGTCGTTGCATGGGGCAAACAAGAAATCAGTCCGGTCCGGGCATGGCAGGCGAGAAAGACTCAATGCGTCTTGAACATCATTTAATGGCGGTCGCGCTGCTCGCAATTTCGGCGATGGTGGCCTGGGGGCTTTCGCGCATTCTGAACGACAGCCAGAAACGCACTCGGATTTATGCCGTTGCAGGTGTCGTCCTCTATGGCCTCCTGTCGGTCGCGATTGTTTATGCCACCGGTGGTTCCGGAGATCAGTATATCGGCATCCGCTCGACACCGAGGGGATTGGTGTCGTCCGGTTTGCGCGCCCAGGGACTTTCCGACGACGGCTGGGCGGCGCAGAATGTCAAGCTCACACTCGGCTCGATGAGCGATGGCGTACAAAGGATCGTCATTCATGGCGTTGTGCCGTCCGGCATGGATTTGGACAATCAGCGCATCACTCTTCTGGCAAACGGCAAGACATTGGCCGAAGAGGCGCTGAAGCTCGGAGACTTTGTCATCGGAGGAGCACTCGCATCAAATACCGAAGAGGTGTCCGTAGATTTTGCTTCGCAGCACCTACTCAAAGTGAGCGATACGCGGCTCGTGTCGGCCATGATCAAATCGATTACGATCATGAACCTTGAAAGCATCCCAGATGCCGTCCGCGCTATCCCGACCGATCTGACAAATCCGCGGCTTGAATATCAAGGCATTTATCAGGACGGTTGGGCAGGATCGCATGTTAAAATGCTTCTTGCATCTCATCGCGCGGGTAATCATCGGATAATTGTGCGTGGTCTTATTCCGAAGGATGTTGGGCTTGATCAGCAACGCGTCTCCTTGGTAGCGAACGGAGCGTTGCTTACTGAACGGCAGTTGACGCCCGGAGAGTTTGTCGTCGAGGCGCCGATCGGTGCCGGCGTGCAGCAGACAGAGGTAAAATTCGCTGTCGAACACAGAATATCGAAAGATGACCCACGGGTTGCGTCGGCGATCCTTCGCTCTGTCTCAATCGAGTGATATGTGTTTTCTATGATTGATCGCGCAACGGGGCGTTGATCCGCATTCGGCAACTTTATAGAATGCGTTTTCGTAGGGCTTAAAAAGACATCATATAGTTAGTTGCTGTCATATAATGACAATTTGCAACAAGATTCGTGGAGAAGAAGAATGTTGCTGAGCTGGCGAAAATCGGCCGTTTCGATAAGCGCTGATGAGACTAAAGCCGCCGGCCGAGGCTCCATTCCTCGCCCGATCTACGACATTAAGGTCGGCACGGTCGGGGCGGTGTCGCATGTCGTCCCGCCGGGTCAAATGCAGTGGTATCCGCCGGTCATGATCGGCGCAGAAACCTTGCGCGCCAGAATCTTTGCCGAGGGACATATAGAGGCAACCATCCGCCTGATCGAGCGGCTCACTCCGGACGATTACACCTCCTTCCTTTTGCCCTTTTATCGCGAGGGACTACGGCGGTTCGGGGCAGGCTGGCGCTATGCCGATATCGTCACAGTTCTTCTTTGTCTTGCCGATTATTTGAAGCCGCAAAGCTATCTCGAGATTGGCGTACGGCGCGGCCGCAGCGTCGCCGCGGTTGCAAGCATATGCCCTGACAGTTCGCTCACAATGCTGGACATGTGGGTGCCGGACTATGCGGGAATGCCCAATCCGGGACCCGATTTCGTGCGCGACGAGCTGAAAAAGATCGGTCATGTCGGCCCAACGGCCTTTATCGACGGTGACAGCCACAAAACGCTACCCGAACTTTTCGGGGCGCAGCCCGACGTCACTTTCGATTTGATCACGGTCGACGGCGACCACAGTCTCGAAGGCGCGGCTATGGATCTTTGTGCCGTCCTGCCGCGGATCAATATCGGCGGCGCCATCGTCTTCGACGATATTTGCCATCCCCTCCATCCGGAACTCGCGCAGCTCTGGCATGATCTTGTCGCATCCGATACGAGATATTCCGCCTTTTCTTTCGCGGACGCGGGATATGGAGTGGGCTTCGCGATAAAGAAATACTGAAACCGGATCTGGCGCAATGAGCTTGGCACCGATCGATATAGGTCGATTTATTTCAATGGTATCCTGACGGTTTATTAGCCGGTTTCAATGCTCCGACTAGCGAAGTTTCGCTCGGGAGTCTGATCACGTCGCCTTTTTCAGATGTTCTTGCCAGCGCTTTTCGTGTTTGCGCAGCGCATAGGGAGCTTCGCCAGCTATAGTTCCCAAAATCGCTTTGAAATCGTCGCTTTCCATTGAGGTCAGCGGGTCGGCCTGTAGCCAGGCGAGGAAATCTTGAGGCTGTGGCGTGAGGCCGACGCGTATGCGATTACACGCCTCAAGTATGTAATACATGAGGTGCGCATTGTCCTTTTGTTCTGTCGTCGGCGTCCGCTTGCCAGCCAAGGCTTCCTCGATGAGTCCGAAATAATCGGACCGATCATCTGGCCGTTGAACGAAGCCCGCCGCAGCGTAGTAGCTGTTGCGGAATACAATTACCGGCAGGCCGAGCATGGTTGCTTCGATCCCAAAAGTTGTCGCGCCGACGATGACGACCTTCGAGCGACGGCTCAGTTCGTAAGTCGAAATGTCGGAATGAGCGTCGAAAATGACCACATTTGCGCCTTCTGCCTTGAGTTCCTGAAGGCGCCCCAAGGCGTCTTTGCTCTGATGAGACAATACGATGCGTTCGTCGGGGTGCTGCCTTACCGCAATACGGATGCCGGGCCTGCGCTTATTCATTTCAATTGTTGTACTCTCAAGCCAGTCGCCCACATTATTGAAAATGTAGTCGAGGCCGAGCGCTGCAGTATCGCCTTCGCAGCTCATGCATAGGAGCAAGTCATAGGTCTCGACGCCTTCGCGATCGAATTTTACTTTCATGACTTTGTCACCTTGAAATTCGCGCTTTGCGCGAATTTCTCGGGCAATTGTCAGAGCGAAATCGCGTTGCTCTTGTCCTGCGTTTAAAAGCTCGGCGTAGGTCTTCGCATTATCGGGCTGCTGTGACGCGATTCCATCAAGAGCAAGATAAAGCGTTCCCTCGCCGGAATCGAAGGTCGCTCTGCGCATTCCGGAACGCGCCGCGAGATTGGAATAGATCCAGCTTCCATTCACGAGGCCGCCCGGCAATAGAACAGCATCGCCGGCCCGATCTTTCCATAAGCGAATAAGGCGCAGGCCTTTCGAGACGAGCTGTTGCACCGCCGTCGCGCTGAATCCATCCGGCGGGGGATAGGACATGATCCCATTCCCGAGACGGTGGCTAAGGTCGTACTCCACCGCCTGTTTGGCGACATCCTCCACGACTTTGCGATCTTCGCTGCGATCAGAGATCGGAAGCTGGCTGAGCCTCTCAATGTGAAACGCACCCTGACAATTTGCGCACATCTCTTCGATCGCGGTCAGTTCGCTGTCGAAGATCGGGTTCGGTGCGGGATAGGCGATGTCATCGATGAGAAAATGAATTTCTACCGAAGTTTGACGCGCAAGCGCGGCGCCAATAATCAATGTGAAATAGGCGACCGGGCAATTGTGCCAGGGCGAGAGAACGATAGTAATTCGCGGTTTCGGTCTTGCCGAAATATGCGCGATAATTTTCGCCCAAAACCGTTGACGACGCGCAAGAAGCTGTAAAAGGAGGCCTCGAGCCGCTGGGCCGGCGCGTAAATATTCGGAACCCAAAGGGGAGGTCGTCATGTTAAACGCTCTATTATTTGCAAGCCTAAACGTCAAGGCAGCTCACATTGGGCCGCGGAAAGGGTAGATTGCATTTAAGTCTCGAATGGACTTTGAAGCAGGATAGACTTTCCTGCTATCGTTTTAGGTCTTCGACTATGGGCATTCCATGCAGCCAGCTCATGACTCTCCTGAGACTTACAGCAAAATTTACGTCGATTATGCGCGCTACCTCGACGAAATTATCACCGCCGAAGGCAGGGGCTTATCGCTCGGCCGCGCTTCGAATTTGCTGCAAAGGCGCATTTTTTCGGTCGTCGCACAAGCTTGCGCGGGAGATGCCACGGATCAGCTTGGGTATGTATTTAGCGACTACTATCATCATATTCCAGCAATTTCACGGTCGATGCTCGGCTTCGTCAATCGTATGTTGGCGGCCGAAGTTCTTTGCGGGGCTTTGCCCAGCGGTTGCGATCAAATCGTGGAATTGGGCAGCGGATGGGGAGCCAATCTCCTTTATCTTTGGCTTTTTGGCGGACCGCGTTGCGAATATCTGGCGTTGGAAGGGTCCGAGATCGGTCGAAATATGAGCGATCGCTTGGCAGCGCTTGAACCGTCATTGCGATTCAGGTCAAGCTCGGCGGACGTTTATAACTTCGAGTCTCGTCTGATCACGGGTTCAAGGGCCCTCCTCTTCACAGTCGATGTCTTCAATCTGCTCGACAATTTGCCGAATGACCTTTTCGATCGATTGGTCGGTGCGGAAGGCGTGGTCAGCGGTCTACATATTGAGTGCATGTCGTGGCAGATGAGAAGTGATTTAGGCAATGAATTGGATCACAGGAGCAGGGATTATGTTCAACAGCATGGGAGAAACGAGAATTTCCATCAGCTCATTATGGATGCACAAGCCCGCGGTTTGATCGAGATCACGCAGATCAGACACAACAATCACGCAATGAATTCACTCATGCCCTATTCCATTATCGAGTGGAAGCGCGGACCGGCAGGAAGGGCAGATCGTTCGGCATTGGAAAAGACCGATCGTGCCGAGGTGCGAGACCCAGCCAAACTCGTTTTGAACAAAGTCTCTGCATTTATCCGACGGACTCTCAAATAGCGGATTGCTTTCCCGCACGTTCCGATTTCTTCGATAGGAGAAACTCGACAAATTCGAAGTCCAGAAGTGTATCGATGTCGACGGACCGTTCGGCAGGCATGATATAGGGAAATGTCCTGTCCGAATAATAGCTTTGCTTTTCTATCAGCAATGCCGATTTAAAAACGTAAATCGCGCCGTTCGGAAGATAGGATGGGCGTTCCTTCTGGCGATTGGCGAGGCGGTCGCCCTCCGGAAACAGAGCCCTGATCACGCCGGCGTCGTCTATGTAGCGGTGCCATTGGAGGGGGTGCGGCGCCTCGTAATAGGAAATGACCGAATCGGCACTTTTGGATCGAAAAAGCGATATCGCAGCGTCGATGTCCGCCGATGTGCGAAGCGGCGCGGTCGGTAAGAGGACAACGAATTCTTCGATTGGAGCGCCACGTTCCGAGCTTAGGCGGTTAAGGGTGTAGACGTAATTGTCGAGCGCCAGGGCCGTGTCCGTTGCGAGTTGTGGCGGACGCATGAATGGAATTTCGGCGCCATATTGCCGCGCAACGGTCGCGATCTCTTCGGAATCGGTCGACACGACCACGCGGGTGACATTTGCTGCCGCGCGCGCCGCTTCAATGGAATAGGCGATGAGCGGCTTCCCGAGAAGGGGCCGGATATTTTTGCCAGGTAGTCCTTTTGAGCCGCCGCGCGCGGGAATTAGAGCAAGCATGACGCGCCTTTCGCCTCATTTCAAATCGTCAGTGACCTTATCGAAAGCGTCGCCGATGTCTTTCATATCGGCCAGAGTCAATGGCGGATAGAGGAAGGGATTTATGATCGTTCGATTTTGATAAAGGTCTTCGGCGACTGGGCAAAGTCCTTTATTATAGTTCACCTTGCCATCGTAATGTGCGCCGACAAAAGGAAATCCGTTTTCGCCGATGGCGATCTGCCTTTGAAAAACGGCCTCCAGATAAAGCGGCTTGAGATAGCCCCCCCAAATCGGAATCCCTTCGGCCCGGATAGCATCGATAAATACCGCGCGCGTGACCTTGGCGACCTCGGGCCGGAAAAGGGGCACATGCATATAGAAAACATGCGTACAGCCGGGCCTGACTTTCGGAATCGCGATCAGCGGATTGTCACGGAGCCGCTCATTCAAATATTCGGCTAATTCGATGCGATGGCCATTGAGCTTGTCGAGTTTCTTTAGCTGCTCATGCGCAATCGCCGCCTCGACCTCTGTCATGCGAAAATTGAAACCGATGAGATTGGCCAGACTTTTGACTTTGAATCCCTCTTTTTCGACCAGATTTTCTCCGTGGTTGCGAATGAGTTTCATTCGCAATGCGAGTTCGTCGTCGTTGGTGCAGGCGACTCCGCCTTCGCCGCATTGAATGTTTTTGTGGCGGTTCAGACTGAAAATTCCAATGTGTCCAATCGTGCCAGCATATTTGCCGTAATAGGTTGCGCCGGGAGCCTGGGCCGTATCCGTTATAACGAAAAGATTGTGATCGGCAGCGATCTTCAGGATCTCCTTCATTGCAGACGGTTGGCCGTGAATATCGGTTGTAATGATGGCTTTGGTCCGCGAGGTGATGCGTTGCTCGATCGATTTTGGATCGAGGCAGAAGAAATCGCTTTCAATATCGGCGAAGACGGGAATACCGCCATAAAAGAGGATGGATATTGCAGTTGCCGACATCGTGTAGGGGCTGACGATGACTTCATCGCCAGGACCTATTCCGATCGCGCCGACAGCCATGATGAGGGCGGAGGTTGCCGAATTGCAACTGACCGAATGCGCCGCTTTGAATCTTTCGCTCCATGCGGCTTCAAAAGCGCGGACCGTCGGGCCGCCGAAAAATTCCGGAGAGGGGCTTCCGACAAATCCGGAGAGCAAGCCCGTTCGCAGCACTTTTATTGCGGCTTCGACCTCTTCTTCGCCGATCGTTATCGACGGAGGGAAGGGTTTACTCCGAATAGGTTCGTTTGGCTTAACAGCTGTGCCACTCACTGCGAAATCTCCAGAGATGTACTTGGCTGGGCATTTGTCTAGGTCGACTGTGTGCGACAGCTGGCTTCCAGCACGATCTGTTCAAACCGGCCGCAGCTTCCCTCGATCACGGAAACGAGCTCATGGACGTCCTTGGTTAGGCGTGGGGCTTTGAGGAAAGTTTCTAAATGGTCCGCCGAGGTAATTCGCGGAATGAGTCCGGCGGCTGAAAGAAAGCATTGATCCTCTGCGGTGGCATCAGGCTGAAACGAGGCGGTGGGCACAAGGTTCAGCACTGCCTGGACAAGGACGGACGAGAACATACCGATGACCATCTGATATGCCGGCAGGACAAGGTCGCCATGAACGACGCAAATCGTATCGCCAGCGGCGCCAAAAGCGCGACTTAGGACATCCTTGTAGCGCGAAGGCTGCTCAGCGGGGTGGACATTGATATGAATGCGATCGTTGCGAATGCCAGCGCGGAAAGCTGCCTCAACGGCTCCAATGACGAAATCGCCTTCATCGTAACCAAGCACTCGGTCGTAATATTTCGAAACCGGCTGGGTTATGAGAAGCAGACCATCCTTGCCCCGATGCGTGCTTTCTTGCGCTTTTCGATATTCGACATAGGGCTGGCCGACGATAGAAATCAGTTTGGCAGGGATGCCCTCTGCAATCATTGCCTCGGCAGCTCTCCCATCGATCGTGAGAATTCGATCGGGGAAAAGCGTGATGCCAGCCCTAACGAAACGGGCTCGATAATTCAGCCAATTATCGATGCATTGAACAGTGTAAAGCCCGCGCCGCCGGCAGTTCAAGAGGAAGCTACGCTCAATAAGGCTTTCGCCGGTAGCCGACATGAAACACGCCGAAGGCGTGTACTCGAGGAAAAAGCTCTCAATTTCCTCGCTACAGCAAGTCGTTGGCACCGTGCAGTCGTAGCCGTGTCGCGAAAAAAAACGGCCTGCAATAGGACTTGCAAACAATTTATGGGGGATCGCTGGTGTCGCAGCGCGTCGCTGCTTATCGAGTAGCGGAAGGATATATTCGGCGCCCGCGATTTGATCTGCGACAAAGAAGATCAAAGCGAAAGTCTCCGGCCGGTTTGCGACGAGGAACGGATTGCCCGGAGCACGTGATGGACATAAGTGCTTGTCGAGGCATTGGGCAATGAATTCGGTTCGGATTTGTCGGAACGAGCAAAGGCGGCAATGCGGGAATAAGCATCCTTGAGACCAGCCACGGGACCACGCTCGTAAAGATCTTTGACTTCTCGAAGGCTCACATATCGAGGGTAATGGATCCCTTCTTTGGCTTCGAGTTCGCGAATCTCATAACCACCGAGTTCGATCTCAATCTTGCGGTCCGGGTAAAATATGTCGACTTCGAAGAGCTCGTACCCGACATCGTCCAGGCCTATCAATCGCGCGTCAAAACCGCTTTTGAACCACAGCCGACATGACAGTGACACATCTTCCGTTGAGACGTTCGCATTCACACGAAGATCGGCTTGAACATGCGAGATGGAGCCAAATAAGAAAACGAGAAGGTCGATCAGGTGTGCCCCGTAATTGATCGTGCCCTTGCCATAAACCGCGGTAACCAAAGAGGGGGTCCCAAGTTCCCGGATATGGGCTTGGAGCTTGCAAAATCGAGCTTCCCATTGGCGGTGAAAATTGACGATAACCGGAACGCCCTTTTGCGATGCAATTTTTTCAATTTTGCGTGCTTCGATTTCGTCAGCACAAAAGGGCTTTTCACAAAAAATCATCGCGGATGATTTCGAAAGCACGGTCTTAAGGGTCGGAAATTGCTCGTTCAGGCTCACCGCGACGACAACGAGGTCAGGCGAATGCCTCAGCAAGAGCTGTTCGACCGAGGCATAAAGAGGAATGTCCAAACGCCAATCCGCTGTGAAGCGGCGGCATGCTTCGAGATTGCTGTCGCAAGCGGCGGTCAAGCTATAGAGATTAGATCCCAGAATTGCGCCAATGTGCGTGCGCGGTGTCTCGCTGACATTGCCTCCATCGTAGCTGCTTCCAATTCTGCCGAGCCCGACGACGGCGACGTTAAGTGACATCAACAGATCCGTGTGGCTATCGATTGTGACCTGAGGTCCGCTTGCCAGACGACGCTTTGAACATGGGCTCAAAAGTCGTCTAGCGTCAGCATATCATCGAAATCTATGTCGCGCTTGGCGACACGCCCAATGATGAGATGAACATATTGGGGCTCGAGCCCTGTCCCGGGACGTTTAACGTCGAGATCGGCCGCTTCGATCGTCTGTCCCTTTGCGATCCGTCGCGCCGCGACGACGCTGCGGCGGAAGGCCGGTATTTTATGATAATCTTCGCTTGAAAGGACACGTCGGGTCGTGCCTAACGCTTTAACGATCTTTTTTGAGCCTGCCACGAGTTCCGCCATCTCGTCCGGCGTCATTGAAACTTTATGATCCCATCCGGGCATGTTTTTATCGAGCGTGAAATGCTTTTCGATCATGCATGCACCAAGCGCCACGGAAGCCAAGGACACGGCGGTTCCAAGCGAATGATCGGAAAAGCCAACGGGATATTCCGGATAGACCGCACGCAACATCTCGATATTGCGCAAATTGATCGTTTCATCTCTTGGCGGATAAACGGCGATGCAATGCAGCAATATGATGTCGAGATTGCCGGTGCTTTCGATGGCTCGAACCGCTTGATCGATCTCCGCCAGGGTGCTGAGGCCGGTCGAGAGAACAACGGGCTTCTTCTTGGACGCGACATATTTGAGAAAATCGTAGTTATTGACATCCATTGAAGCGATTTTGACGAAGGCAATATTCAACTCCTCCGTCAGGAAATCGACTTCTCGCCTGCTGAATGGGGTACATCCGAATTCGATGTCTTCGGAGTCGCAAAGCGCCTTCAGGTCGCGCAGTTCCTTTTCCGACACGCTATATGCGTCTACAATGCTTTCGAGCGTATAGTCATTGCGATTGCGATAGTCATCTTCGAGAAATTTATTTTCCTCGTAGACTTTTTTTGAGAAGATGGACTCTTTCGTCCAGGACTGGAATTTGACGCAATTGCAGCCAGCCTTCTTCGCTTCGCGCACCAAAGTGTGAGCAAGAGCCATATCGCCGTTATGATTGGCCCCGAGTTCCGCGATAATATAGGGCTCAGCGAAATTGGCGATCTCACTAGATCCAATCTTCATGCTCTAACCGTCCCACATTCGTGCATTCTCCCACCATCGGGGTGATGGCGGCGTCGTGGCTCTCATATGTGAGCAAAATGCACGACGATATATTTCATCGTCACCCAATTTCGTAAGCAGGCGGTCGAAATCGTCGCGCAATTTTGCAAACCTGGATTCTAACTTCGCAAGATATCGATAGTGTTTCGCTTTGACAAGAACACTACGTAAAATCTGCTCGTCGGTAGACGCTAAAGGCGAGGCAATATTATCGGCATGCTGGCGATAATATGTAGAGGTGCCGGATAGAAATCGGCTTTTACATCCAAAGTGAAGGAGCATACTGAAAAGAGCCCAGTCGAAGGCGATGATGTCGTTTGGGATATCTTCGAATTGGGAAACGATGTCCGCGACGAACACGGCGGTGTTGGAAAGGCCAAGGCAGTTTGAATGGATGATGTCGTCCAATTGGATTTCGTGGTGACCGCTATAATAGCGCGTAAGCCAGGGCGTTGGCTCGCGACCGTCGCCGAAAAGAATCAGCTCCGTTGCGAGTATTTCTCCTGATTTCAAATGGGTCCTACAGAATTCGACACGGTTTGGAGCCATAACATCATCGGAGTCGATGAAGATAAGAGCATCTGATCTCTGTTCCGAGCAGAGTGTCCTTAATCCTATTTTTCGAATTTCCACGATCGAGCCGGCGACGTCTATCCATCGCCAAGGAAAGGTCGCTTGCGCCATTAGGCTCGCTGGAGCTGATTGGCCGCGCCAAGATGGCGTATCATTGAAAACAACGAGTTCAAAATCGGGATCGTTCTGTCGGTTTAAAGACTGGACGAGATCGGCGAAATAAGGCTGGTTGCCGGCATGCATGACGGTGAACAGACAGATTTGCATGATTAGCTCGCTGCCAGTCTTTAAAGAAACTGCCGTCCATGGTTGGCCCGCAGGATTTGAAAAAGCCGTTGAGCCGGAATAAAGAGTTGAATGCAACTCTTGTCTGTTTTTACTCGACGGCTAAAAGTATTGCAATGTGATTGCTTGGAAAAGAACTACGACAATTTATTGAAGTGGATTGAACTCTACGATAGGAATCGGCTAGGTATTTGTCCAATGGGATATACGCTTTATTGGGATGCTGCCCCCAAGCTTCAGATGCCGTGAGGGACAACCCGTGATTGCTCCCTTTGTGTCGCGCACCTCTGCGGCTTGATAGGACTCGGGACACATAATTCCGCACCTTCTCTCTTACCTTTGCTTTCGTGATAGGCCCTTCGCAGAATGAGTGAATTAAATAGTCTAGTCATCCCGATCGATGGGACAATTCATGGCGCGATGGAGGCGATCTCGGCAAATGGGCGCCAAGTGGTCCTGGTGCGCGATAAGGAAGGTCGGATCGCTGGCCTCATTACCGACGGCGACATCCGGCGAGGTCTGCTACGAGGCCTGGACTTTAATTCCCCGGTTCGCGACGTCATGAATCGGGATTTCGTCTCCGTTTCGCCTGAGGCGGATCGCGCAATGGTTTTGGATCTTATGCGGGCGCGATCGATCCAGCATGTGCCGGCACTTGATTCCGAAGGGCGGCTCGCTGCAGTCCATTTCCTGAGCAGCCTTCTTGGGGTTGAGGCCAAGCCGAATGCAGCAATTATCATGGCTGGTGGCAAAGGCACGAGGCTGCGGCCTCTGACGACGACGATTCCTAAGCCGATGATCCAGGTCGCTGGACGACCTATCCTCGAACGCATCGTGCTTCATTTGGTGGGGCACGGGATTCAACGCATCTATCTTGCGGTCAATTTCCTGGCCGAGAAGATCGAACAGCATTTTGGCGATGGCTCGGCCTTCGGATGTCATATTGAATATTTGCGCGAAAGCGTGCCGCTGGGGACTGGCGGACCGCTCGCGCTTTTGCCGCAGCCGATCTATCATCCGGTGGTTGTCCTGAATGGTGATCAAATCACTCAGATTAACATTACGCATCTTATCGAAGCGCATGCACTTAGCGATGCTGTCGCAACGCTCGTTGTGGGTCCCCATCATGTCGAAATTCCCTTTGCGACGGTTACGACGCAGGAGAATAAGCTCGTCGCGCTGGAAGAGAAACCGACGCTCAACTTTCTCGTAAATCGCGGAATTTATGTTCTCGATCCCGAGGTCATTTCGCTCGTGCCTCGAGATCAAGAATTTCCGATCACGGATCTTTTCTCGCAGCTCATTTTCGAGAAGCGCCCAGTCGGCGTCTATTATACGGACGATGATTGGATCGATGTCGGGCGGCCCGATGATTTGCGGCGGGCCAGGGGGACGACCTGACCCAATGAATGAAAAATCTTATGTTATATTGGGAGGCGGTGGTCATGCGCGCGTGATTGCCGAGGTACTGCGCATATTGGGTTCTGGCTTGCGCGGCTGTGTTGCACCGGAAAGGCCAGCCCTGGAGCTTGCCGGCTGCCCCTGGCTCGGTGACGATGATGCTCAGTCTTTCAGCAGTGACGAAGTCGTCCTGGCAAATGGGATCGGATCCGTAGGGACTGTAGACAGGCGGCGGGATGTCTTCTTGGCATGGGCCGGACGCGGCTTTTATTTTCCTCCCATAATTCATCCCAATGCGACGATTGCGGGCGACGTCGACCTTCAGGATGGCGTTGTCGTGATGGCTGGGGCGGTGCTCCAATCATGCGCGCGGCTGGCAAAGAACACGATCGTCAATACCAACGCAACTGTCGACCATGATTGTCATGTCGGCGCTCACAGTCATGTCGCGACGGGTGCTATTTTGTGCGGCAATGTGACTTTGGGTCCTGGAGTGCATGTCGGGGCTGGCGCGGTCATCATACAAGGCGTAACCGTCGGCGGTAATGCCGTGATCGGTGCGGGAGCGGTCGTTTTGGCAGATGTGCCGGAGAACAGCCTCGCAGTCGGCGTTCCCGCGCGGGTTTTGAGACGGTGAGGAGACCAGGCGCCGATGAGCGTTGATCGATTGCATGCCTTTGCAGAGGGAACGACATTTCCGGCTCCCGAACATTTCGGATATTTGCCGGCAGACCATCCCCATCAAGCCGCTGCGAGACAGATTTGGGAGACCTTTCGTACGGTCGCGGAAATAGCGGATACAGCTTTATTGGGCCCAAATGCTTGGCCGGTCAATTTGATCGGTGACTGCGCGGCTATCGCAATTGGCGAAAAAAGTGTCGTGCGTGGCGTGCTGCGGGCCGAACAGCGCGGTCATATCCATATCGCAGACCACTGCTATATTGGCGATGACGTTATTTTGTCAGCTCACGTCGGGATCGACATTGCGCCGGATGTCCTCATCGCGCATGGCTGCCAAATTTTCGATAACGTCTCACATCCGCTCGACGCAGCGGAGCGTGCGGCCCATTTCCGCGCGATATTGGCCGGACAGCCGTTCGAAGCGAAGATACCGGCCGCACCTGTCGTGATCGAACCATCCGTGTGGATCGGTCTGAACAGCATTATCATGCGAGGTGTGCGGATCGGCGCGCGCTCTGTCGTAGCGGCGGGCTCGGTGGTCGTGGACAGCGTCGAACCGGACACAGTCGTAGCCGGCAATCCGGCGCGCATAGTCAAATCGGCAAAAGGCCGTAGCGGCTCATGGGCCACGCGGTTGCGTGGGTTCTTCGGCGCCTGAGCTTGGCATCGCCCGTTACATCGGGCCAAGTCTACGGATCAGACAGCAGAAGCCCAGGTCCGCTTGGAATATTTGCCAAAGTTGCCGCCAATGAACGGGCGGTCGCGAGCGGCATAGACGGTGCGTTAGCGAATATCGGCAAATCCGGCATGAGCCGCCAGGGTGGGCGGCATTGAAGCCCACGTTCATTGGCGATCTTCAAGAATTGGTCACGGGCGCGATCGGCTTCGAAGTGCAGCGTATTAAGCCAAAAATTGCTTCGCGCAAAGGGCGGTTCATCGATGAAGCGAACTCCGTTCAAGTTCAAGGGCCCAATTGCCGCGCGATAGAGATCCGCCAATTGCCGCTTGGCTGTGAGATATTGAGGGAGCGCTTCGATTTGCGCGCAGCCAAGTGCGGCATTTATGTTCGGCATCCGATAATTGTAGCCAATTTCGTCATGCTCGAAGTTCCATCCTGCGGCTTTTCGGGCCGTTGTTGAGAGATGCTTTGCACGTTTGGCGAGATCTGGATCGCAGGTCAGAACAGCGCCGCCACCACCCGTCGTGATGGTCTTATTGCCATTGAAAGAAAGCGTCGCGAGTCGGCCCGTGCCGCCAACGTGCTTTCCCTTGTAGAGCGATCCAAGTGCTTCGGCGGCGTCTTCGACCAAAATGAGATCATGGCGGCGACAAGTGTCGGCGAGCGGATCGAGATCGACCGGATGGCCGAAGCAATGCATGGCGATGACCGCGCGGATCGGTCTTTGTGTCATGCAATTATACAATGTGCCTGCTTTGAACTCGCCTATCTTATCGAGATAGGCCTCGAGCCGCATTGGATCGATGCCTAAGGTGTCTTCGGCGACTTCAGCAAAATGGGGGATCGCATGACAATAGGCGACAGCGTTGGCTGTGGCGACGAATGTCAAGGCTGGCACAATGACTTCGTCGCCCGGCTGCACACCAGCGAGGAGAAGGGCGAGATGCAGGGCGGCTGTGCCGTTGACCGTTGCGACGGCATGCGCGCCGGTCATGTCGCTCAGCATCTCTTCGAAGCGGTCGACATAGGCGCCGACCGAAGACACCCAGCCCGTGTCGAGACACGCCTTCACATAGGTCCATTCATTGCCGGCAAAAAGCGGCTCGTGCAGTGCCAGCGGCCGCCGCGCAGGCAGGCAGGCTTCAAGAGCGGCTAGAGCAGCCTCGGCGGCGGGCTCGATCAAAGCATATATTCCTCAGGCCGATAGCGGGCGAGATTGGCGGGATCTGAAAACCAAGTGATAGTCTTTTCAAGACCGCGCCGAAACCCTTCTCTGCCGCCGAAGCTGGGAGACCAGCCCAAGAGATCGCGTGCCCGGCCGATATCGGCCCAAAGACGCTCGACTTCGCTTGCCGCCGGGCGCATCCGTTCCGAATCCTGCTCGATCTCGAGATCGACATTCATGATCTCGGCAATGAGCCTTGCAGTGTCGCCGACGGAAATCTCGAAACTGCTGCCAATATTGATCTCCTTGCCGATGCCCATCTTGCAATGCATCGCGCTGATGAAGCCTTCGACAGTATCCGTTACAAAGCTGAAATCACGTGTCGGATGAATGGAACCGAGATGAATCTTGCGCATCCCCGATGCCAATTGAACGATGACCGTCGGAATGATCGCGCGCGCGGATTGCCGTGGGCCATAGGTGTTGAAGGGGCGCAGAACCACGACGGGCAGTTCGAATGACCGGAAGAAAGAGAGAGCCAATTGATCGGCAGCGATTTTGGTCGCCGAATAGGGCGATTGGCCTTGCAGCGGATGCTCTTCCGTAATCGGAACGAAGCGCGCCGTACCATAGACTTCGCTTGTCGAAGTGTGAACCACTGGAACACCGAAGTCGCGGGCTGCCTGAAGGACGTTGAGCGTGCCTTTGATATTGGTGTCGACATAGGCGTCTGGCGCCACATAGGAATACGGGATAGCGATGAGAGCTGCGAGATGCAGCACAAAATCGCAGCCCTTCACGGCAGCGCGTATGACGTTGGGATCGCGAATATCGCCGGCGCGGATCTCCATCGCGTTGCGCAATTCACGCGGGCTGTCCTCGAGCCAGCCGCGGCTGCCGAATGAGTTGTAGAGAACGAAGGCGCGGGTCTCATAGCCTTTGCGCACAAGCGCTTCGGCGAGATGCGAGCCGATGAAGCCGTCGGCTCCGGTAACAAGGACGCTTTGAGCCATGTACTAACCCAGAGAAATCGAGCCAACGATCATTACTACTTATTCCCATTTTAGGGCGTCGTGCCGGTGAAGATTTTATAGTGCGTTGTCGAAAGGACCGGCGTTCCGTCGATCGTTGGCCCGAAATAGCTCGATGTAATCCGAAAGTCGGGCTCTGTCGAATAGCCGGGCGTCGGCCATTTTCTATAGCTGAAGAGACGCGTCCAGCTTGCAGATGTCCATCGCATGTTGATGCCGCGCCGCCCGAACTCCAGAAAGAGCGGTAAAAGGGGATTGATGTCGGAAAGGTCGATCTCCACTGTCTTTTGGCCGATGGCTTGTGCTAGCCGGTCAAATTCAACCGAAGAATATTGGTATCGTAGCTCCGGCCATAGAACATAGCGTGCAACCGCTTGCAGTATTTGAAACATGCGCGGTACTGTCAATGCTAGCAAGAGGCAAAATGCGGCCGCCGCCAAAGATTTGAAATTGTGCGCCTCCGAGCGGGGCTGCATTGCCGCTTCGTCCCAAAGATAGGCTGCTGCGCAATAGGCGCATGCGATGGGGATGCTAACGAGTTGTATCGCCGTCCATTGTTGGTCAGCCGCCCAGAGGAGGAGGACGAGCGTCGTGGGAGCAATCGCCAGCGTCGTTGCGACACAGGACCGGCGCAGGATGGCGAAGGCGATGAGCACGATCTGCAGTGCAATGGCCGCGATCAAAGCGGTATGGTCGAGAGATGGCGACAGCAATTTTAATTCGCCATCGATACCCGACAGGACAGTGAAGATCTCAGACCAGCCAGGTCGGTCGGCGGCGGCTGACATCGCTCTTGGCAAAGCGAACATGCCCGTCGCGGCAAATGACATGACCGCAAGAAGGCCGATGAGCGGCACTTCTTGGCGGAAGAGCTCGATCACGCTCGTTCGCTCGAAGATCCATTTCGCGACGAGCCACGTGCCAAGAAGACAAATGAGAATCACGCTCGTTCCGAATCCCGAATGCATGACGGCAGTTGCAAGCGTCAAAATTGCCAGAACCGCGGGAGCCCGTGGATCCCTCCGGTTTGACGTCATAACCAATCCGGCGACGAGCAGCACGGATGGGTAGGCGACGACTTTGCTCAAATAGCCATATCTTCCAAGGAGCGGCCAGCCGCAGACCAACAGTCCAAGCGCCAAGAGCGTGACGCTCAGGCGCGAACGGCCAAATGTGGCGGCGACGCCGAGGACGGTGGACGCGAGAACGATGGCGAGAAAGGAATCATAGGCAAGCCGACCAATAGACGAAGGCGTTATTCGATCACGATGGATTTCAAGAGCGCCGATGCCTGCCGCGCGTCGGCTTTCGAGAGGCGTTGCTCGCTGGCGAAGTCCAGCTTCACATCTTGAACGCCAGCACCAATCGGCGCTTCAACCGCAAAGTCGCCGGGCTTCAGATCTTTCTGGACAAGCTGCTTGCCATTGGCGAAGACGCTGATCCGCTGTGTGTCGAGGCCCGGAATGCTCGGGATGACGCCCCGCACTACGAGCTTATGATCGCCGGCGCTACGCGGTGCCAAAGTCACTTCGAAATGCGATCTAGTCCAACCGTCGTCATAAATCCCCTCGTATTCTAGGCGCGGGTCGGAGAGATCGCGAGGTATCGCGCGAATACCGCTGGGTGTATCGTCGCTATTGACGATGACTATCGATTTTAAAAGCGCGGCGACCATACGGCGGTCATTCTCGCTTGGAAGGCGCTTTTCGCTTTTAAATTCCAATGCGATGTTTTGTGGTCCTACGTCGATCGGAGCCGTAATGGAAAAATTTCCGAGAGTTAGGTCTTTCTCGCTCAGAATTTTTCCGTTCACACGTATGGCGACATGTTGTGCGTCGAGCTCCATTCCTCCTGGGACCATACCATGGACAACTACTTTATGACGGCCTGGTCCTTTCGCGGAGAGCGTTATGCTAGTCGTTGCTCCGATCCAACCGTCTTCATAAATGCCTTGATACTCTAGTCGGGGATCGCCGAGATCGTACGGGATAGAACGAACGCCATCTACAGTATCTGCTCGATCATAATCTGCGTTGTCGATCAGCATAATGCGATGCGCATAGGTTACGACACGACGGGTATCGATGACTATGTTGCGGCCATAAAGTCCCATCAAACCTGGTCTCGGTACTGGCACGCTTTGCGGCCCCCTCCCGAGATCGAGCAGGAGATAGTATCTCCCATCGATATGCAAAGGTGTCAGGGGTTCTGAGACGACACGAGCGGAGCCTCTGCCCGAAAGACCGAGGGGAACAAACTTCTCGCCGGAGATGGCTACGGGCGGAAGAACCGAATTTCCATCCGCTAGATAGCTGCTGCTGATCCACAATTTCAGGCGGATGCGCGGCGACGGCGCATTGACGCGAAAAAGTAGATAGCGACCGAGTGCCGCTAAAGGCCCCTGAAAAAATTGATCTTTTTCAGATTGATAAAAGGCAACATTGGCAGAATCCGGAAGATAATAGCTATTACCGAGATCAGAATGAACAAAAATTAGTCTATTTGGAAACGCTCCAGGGACGCCTGTTTCTACCGTTTTTACTTGAGCAATATTGAAAATCGAGAAGGAGTCGGGGGTCACCCCGAGGCGTCCCAGTTCAGAGGGCGGTGCGGCAGTTATTGCGTGGATCGTGCGTCCATCTTTGCTCGGAAAAGCAAGGTCTAAGTCTGGCCTAAGAAGCGGTGCTCGGATAATGGAAGCCTTGGCCTTCGAGATAAACAGTCCGCCTTCGTCAGAAGCGAATTTCGAAAATATGTCGCGGCCGATGAAGACCCTTTGGCAGCCGGGCTGAGCGCCGAGAATTTTAATCAGTGGCGAAAGCGCCGTCTCGAAATCGACATGGCAAAAGTCGGAGCTATTCTTGGCTTTAAGAACTTGGCTCAGGAGTTTGTCGCGCGAGCCGTTGGGAATGTCGGGCGTGCCGGCAATACCTGCAACGCCCGTCGAGCGATCGATGCCGGCGCGCACCGCAGGAACCATGAATCCAAGTGTTGCGACGACGAGGAACACGTAGACGGCTCGACAGACGATGATTGTCGCGAGGGCGCGGGTGAGCAGGAACCAAATGACCATGCCGGAAAACATGGCCAGTTTGAAGATGCCGAACTGGTCGCCCTTATGGATTAGATAAAAAGCGACAAGCAGCATTGTCAAAGCCACGCAGCTGATCGGGTCGGCGCGACGTACACCGAAAATCATAGTGATGATAGTGACAGTGGTCAGTCCCAATCCCACGGCGATCCATATCGACAACCATGGTTCACTGGGGAGCTCGGCGAATTGAATGAAGCCCCACCAGTTCGCGAGTCCGCTTGGCACAAAGAACCAAGGGAAGATGGAGACGCCATCCTGAACGCCATGCGATGCGGATCCCTGCGCCTGGCTCAGCATGAATAGCAGAGCATTGATGGCGAAGGGACCGGTCAGAATGAGGATGCTGACAGCGATCGTGAGCAGGCCGAGGAGATGGCGGACTCGGAAAAATTTGCGGGCGCGAACGGTGCGGATCGTCTGATAAATGACAAAGCTCGGTCCGAAAATTGGGATGACCTCCGGGTAGATCAGCAGCATCCCGGAGGCGATCAATCCGCATGCGATGGCCGTGCCCACATGCAGCAATCGGCGAAGCGGAACGAGCGCGAGCGTGGACAGACCAGCAAGCGCCGACAGGCCCGCGACCTGCGCAATCAATTGCTGCTGCACGGCATAGAAGGTCAAAGGCGAAAAGGCGGTGAGAACCAAGCCCGCGATGAGCACATGCCGCTTGGCGATAAATCGCGACGCCAGTGCGGCCGCCGAGAGCATCAGGGCTCCTTCGAGGGCTAGGACCAGCGGCATAAATAGGAAGAAAGGATTGCGGCCGACGACGCCCGCGAGCCAAGCAAGAAGCAGCTCGGAGCCGCCGCGCTCGCCAGCGACAGCATGGATGAACCAATAATATCCCGGATAATTTTCGCCCTGCAGCATCGGCTTCGGGTCGGGTGCGACGAAGAAACCCGAATGCAGGAAACGCAGGGCGCCGAGATTGTAATTGGCCCAGTCGTCGTTGGTGTTGGAGATCCAGTCAAAGCCGTAGAGGAGGGCCGGAATGCCGCACACCAGCACCGATAGGAGAACGACGGCGATGATCAATTGCGCGCGCGAAAGCGCCTTGAGAGGCGGCCATCGAAACACACCGACCGCCGCGAGGACGGCAAGTCCCCCGGTCAACGGGCGCGCAAATGTGCCGACTGGCAGTCCGGCGACATTGAGCCATAAGACAAGGATGAGGATGACGCAGATGCCAATCAGCGGCGATATCAGCAGGAGGCGTGTCCGGTCGCATCGGACCCCTAGCGTCCGGAGCGCCGACCATCCGATGCCTGTCCAGAATAGGAGCAGGGCAATGACGAGAAGATAGGGCCCAAAATACATTCAGACTTTCCCTGAGATCCTGATCTGCCCGCGCCACCATTCCGTTGCCGCCGCCCGTGGGTCCCGACGACACGACTGAGCGGCATTGAAGGTCATGACGCTCAATGGGGATCTGAAGCGGCCCGGCTCCAATCGCAACCGAATGGCGTCGTTCCCCCTTGTCCTCATGGCTTTAGAGCATCGCGCCTTCAAGTGAAAGCGCTGGCCGCGGATAAGATGCTGAGAGTCAAAGGGCAGGGCGCTGAGGCGCAAAGATGCGTCGCGTCATCGCGTCGAGTTAATCGGCGTTTGAGGTGTGACGCCGATTAAGCCGGGCATTGGCGCGGAGAGTTTCAGGCCATCATCCCGCAAAGGGACTGCATGACCATATGGCCGAAGATTAGATGGATATCCTCGGAGAGCTGCATGTCCATCACCTCGGCGCAAATCGCATGCTGCGCGAGCTTGCGGAGCTTGCCGCCGTCATAGCCGGTGACGCCGAGCGTGATGCCGCCATTCTCATTCGCGTAGCGGATTGCGCGCAGCACGTTTTCGGAATTGCCGCTGCCGGAAATGCCGAGTACGAGATCGCCGGGCGTCAGCACCGGTTTCAACTGCGCAATGAAAATGTCCTCATAGGAAATGTCATTGGCATAGGCCGACATCAATCCCATGTTCTCGCACAGGCAGACGCCGCGAAACGGCCGGCCGCTGGAGAGATAGATGCTCTTGTTCCAGTCGGTGATGTAATGTTCCGCCGTCAGCGCGCTGCCGCCGTTGCCGAAGGTGATGATCTGGCGGCCGTCTTCCCAAGCCTTGCGGATGAGGCCAATCGCATGATCGAAAGCCGGCCGGTCGATCGACGCGACCACACGAGAAAGGCGATCCAGGTAGGTCGTCGCGACTGATTGGGGAGTCTTGATCTGGATATTCATTTCTCGTTCCTATCACTGAAGACGATAAGTGATCCCAGCCGCTCGAAGTACATTGGGATGCGGCGCAATTGCCCGAGCGCTTGAGTTATCGCAGCATGCCGTTCTTCGGGAGCCGTGACAAGGAGAAAGCCGCCGCCTCCGGCGCCGAGAATCTTGCCCCCGATAGCACCGGCAGCCCGCGCCTTATCATAGAGAATATCAATCGAATCCGAGGAAACCCCCGATGCCAGCTGACGCTTGAGCATCCAGGACTCGTGCAGCATCTCGCCGAAGGAATCAACTTTGTCTCGGACGAGATCGTCGCGGAACTGATAGGCCATTTGGACGAGGCGGCCGACGAGATCGCGCTTTTCGCGATTGGCATCCACGTTCGTCTGCTGTTCAGCAAGAATTGTTCCCGCCTCGCGCGTAACGCCGGTGTAAAAGACGAGGATTGAGGACTCGATTTTCTTAATTGCCGACCAGTGATGCGTGAGCGGCTGAATATCGACGGTATCATCGGGATTGAACTGGATCAGATTCAGTCCGCCATAGGCCGCCGCATATTGATCCTGTTTTCCGATTGGATCCTTCAAGCGTTCGATCTCGATCTGGCAAGCCTCACGAGCCAGCAATTCGGCTGAAACGAACCGGCCAGCATAGGCATGCAGCGCATTGAGCAGCCCGACCGCGAATGAACTCGACGAGCCGAGTCCGCTGCCATGCGAGGGAATGTCTGCAACCGATGTAATCTCAACCCCGCCATTGATGCCCTGCTGCTCCAGTACTGTGCGAAACAGCCGGTGCTGGACGTCGCAAGCCTGGTCCACCTCTTCGGTGCGTGAATAGCTGAGCCGGACTTTATTGTCGAACTTCGGATTGACCGTAATGTAGATGAACCGCTTGATCGCGGTGCTGATCACGGCCCCGCCATGCCGGCGGTAATAGGCTGGCATGTCGCTGCCGCCGCCGGCAAAGCTGATGCGAACGGGGGTCCGGCTGATAATCACTGAATGCGCAGTCCTTTTATGAGATCCAAGGGTCTAAGGCGTATTGATGATGATGTCGGCGTGACGCTGCGACTCGGCGATATAGGGCGTCTCGTCTTTCTGGCGCTCGGCATAGAGCGCCGCCAATTCGTCGTCGCTGAAGCCGCGCGCGCGATATTCAATCTTAAAAGCATTGTAACGGCGCGCTTCATCGCGCGAAACGAAAATCCGAACCGCGTCGCGACCGATGGCGAAGGGATGCGCCAACGCAACAACGCCTTCCACGATCACGACATCGGAGGCGGAAAGAGGCACGGTATATTCGCTCTCGGGCCGGCGCAGCCGCCGATTGTACAGGGGAACGGCGAGGGTAGCAGCGGGTTTCGACAAGGATGATGCCAATTGGCGGTCGAATTCGGCAAGGTCGAAACGATCGAGCACCGTTCCGCCTTTCGGACGGGTCTCTAAGGGCTTCAGCCATCCGTCCAAGCAAATAACCCGCGCCGTCATTCCTTGCCTCGCGAGCTGCCATTTCAAGGCCGAGGCGAAACTGCTCTTGCCGGACCGCGACTGGCCGCCGATCAAGACCATCTGGCCTGGATGGATCTTCGCAGCAATCGCGCTGGCGCGCTGGGCAAGATCAGGCCAAATGTCGAAGATGAAATCGACTGCTTCGGGTAGCGTCGCAAATTCGAAATCGGGCCGCCGCGCATAGCTGCGATCCTTGCCGCTATTGCCGGTCGCGACCAGCGCTGAGAGCAAGCCGGCGCGATCGGCGAGTTCGACATCGACGAAACTGTCGCCGATCATCCACGAGGCCGCGCGATCGATATTCATCTCGGAAATGGCGCGCTCGACGAGTCCGGGGGCAGGCTTGCGGCAATCGCATTCGATTTTTAGTTCCGGCCGCTCGCCGGGAAAACCGCGATCGGGGTGATGCGGGCAATAATAGATCGCATCGAGATAGGCGCCGCTTTCGCCGAGCAGATATTCGAGATGATCGTGGATGCGCTGCAGGCCGGCCTCATCCACGTCGCCGCGTGCCACCACGGGCTGGTTCGTGACCAGGGCCGCGACATAGGGCGATTTGTTGATCCGGCGCACGGCCTCGCCAGCGCCCGGGAAAAGCTGCAATTGTTCAGGCCGCGAGATATGGCCGGGATCATCGTTCAGCGTGCCGTCGCGATCGAGAAAGATCGCAGGCGCCGCGGTTTCGAGCGATCCAGCTGCAACGCGGCCGGATTGGACATCGGTGGCGACCGCGGCAAGCCGCTCGGGCGTGCCGGCATCCTTGATATATTCGCGGCTGCGATAGGCGAGGAGATGCGCGCCGCTCTCGACAAGATTCGGAAACAGATGCGCGCCGAAATCGAAGACGCCCGGCGGCGGGGTGATGCCGCCAAGGCTGCGCGCTTCAATCATATAGAGCGCCGCGCTGACGATATTGGCGTGTTCGGCGCCCGGCGCATGCGGCTTCGAATGAAAGGCGATGATGCGCTGTGCCGCGTCGACTTCCACGAGGTCGGAGTCATGCGGATGATCGTTGGGATGGACGAAGAGCGTGACGTCGGCGCCGGCAGCATGATGGGCCGCTTGCATGCGCGCGAGATCGACATTGAGGACGGTATCGCCATAGAGGACCGCAAAACGTTCCTGGAGCCGATCCCGGGCCATCAGCACGGCGCCCGCCGTCCCGCGCGCCTCGTCTTCTATGATGTAATCGATCTTAAGCCCGAATTGCACGCCCGTGCCGCAGGCCGCGATGATTGCCTCGGCGCCATGCCGCAGGAGCAGCAGCACATCGGTGTATTGGTGACGGGCGACAAGATCGAGTTGGCGAATGATGAGAGGTTTGCCGGCTACATCGACGAGGGCCTTGGGCAGTCTACCTGTCAGGGCGCTAAGACGTGTTCCAAGACCGCCCGCCAGAATGACTGCCTGCTGCCTCATAAGGCTCAACTCCGCCTTTCGAAGATCCAGGGGTTCTGCATCAACCAGTCGACGGTATGTTCGACGCCCTGGCGGATCGACAATTGCTGTTTCCAGCCGAGGCTTCGAATGCGCGTCGTGTCGAGAAACACAAAGGGATTGTCGCCGATCCAGCCGCGATCGCTGGTGCCGAATTGAAATTCCGGCGAAAGACCCATTCGCGCGGCGATCCAGCGGGCCGAGTCTCGGACCTCGCAATAATCTTCAGCGCCGAGATTGAAGATGTTGACCTTGCCTTCGGCGCGGCTCACCGCGGTGAAGATCGCGTTGATGCAGTCTTGAATATACAAATAAGATTTGCGCTGAAGGCCATTGCCGAGAACCGGCAATACTTTGGGGTTCTCGCGCAGCTGCCGGACGAAGTCGTATACATGCCCGTGGGTGTAGCGCTCACCCAGAATCGAGACGAAGCGGAAGATCCAGGCCCGCATCCTATAGCCTTCGCAATAGGCCGAGATCATGCCTTCGCAGGCGAGCTTGGACGCACCATAAAGTGATGTCTGAACAGGGAAAGGCGCGTCTTCCGGCGTCGGGAAGATCGTCGGTTCTCCATAGACGGGACCGGTTGACGGAAAGGCGATACCGCCGATACCATTCTTCCGCATGCCTTCGAGCACGTTAAAGGTTGCGATCGTATTCTGCTCGAGATCCTTATGCGGATGTTCGAGGCCGCGGCGGACGTCGGCGTTGGCAGCGAGGTGGAAGACGAACTCAGCGCCCTGCATCGCCTGCACAACGCGTTCGGCATCGAGCAGATCGCCCTCAATCAGGTTGAAGCGCTCAGACCCTTTTGCCGGTACGACGAACTCCGGCATTCCGGTCGAGAAATTGTCGTAGCCGATGACCGTAAGGCCCTCTGAGAGGAGGCGATCGACAAGATTGCTTGCGATAAATCCCGCTGCGCCGGTCACGAAGGCCGTGCGCCAGGAGGGAATCAAAGCGAATTCATTTGCCATGTGGTGTTTGTCCGCCGACCGGATCGATGAAAGCTCAAGCCCGTTTGCAGCCCATAGTTGGCTGGAAAACGAAATATTTGTTCATGACGTAGTTCAAGCAGGGAATTACAATTGCGACGCTTGTGGCCGCAATGGCCGCGCCGAAATGGAGCAGATCGGCGATGAGCCATACGAGTGCCAGATTCACCCCAAGGGTGAAAATAAGAACGAATATAAACCGAACCACATGTCGGTCGTGATCTGGCTCTACGCGGAACGAAAACATTTGATGGCCAAAATAGGAAACCGGCGCGGAGCAGCCGACACCAAAAAGCGACGCGAGTACTGGTTCCATGTGAACGATATGTGCGAGCGCCACGGTGGCGAACCAATAGACTGCGGTAGATGCGACTCCGACGATGCCGAAGCGAAATAATCGTCCGAGTTCCTCCCGTAGCGAAGTGACGAGACTCATAACGCCGTGCTCTTGCTGGATGCCGGCTCAGACCTTGCGGGACTGCTAGCAATCACGTGGCCGGATCCTGGCCCGCGCGGATCCCGCACGGCA
Source organism: Methylovirgula sp. (assembly GCA_052144065.1). Taxonomy (GTDB): domain Bacteria; phylum Pseudomonadota; class Alphaproteobacteria; order Rhizobiales; family Beijerinckiaceae; genus Methylovirgula. Next base: position 32,457 of record JBKQRA010000064.1, read on the forward strand.
AGATTGACCGCGCGATCGACGATAAACAGCGGACGGCGGCGAACTTCATCGTAAATGCGACCGATATATTCGCCGAGGAGGCCGACAGACGCCAGTTGCACGCCTCCGAAGAAGAGGACAAGCACGGTGATCGTGGGAATGCCTAAGGGGTAACTGTCGCCTTGGATGAGCTTCATGATGAAGACAATAAAAATTGCGACAACGCTCAGGGCCGCAAGGCCGAAGCCCGTCCACATCATCATCTGCAGCGGAAAGGCCGAAAATCCAACGATTCCGTTGAAGCCGATCTTCATCGAACCGAGAAAGCGATTGTATTTCGTCGTACCTTCCAGCCGCGCGTCGCGTTCATACGGCACTTCGGCGCTTGGGAAACCGACCAGAGAGACTAGGCCGCGCAGAAAGCCGTGGGACTCGCTGAGCCCGCGCAGCTCTTCGACTACGCGCCGGCTCATGATCCGGAAGTCACCTGTGTTGCGTGGGATAGGGACCTCGGCAATCTTGTTGATCACATCATAGGCCACGCTGGCGACAAGCTTGCGTGCAAATGTCTCGCCGGCGCGCGAGATGCGGCGCGCCGTAACGACATCATAGCCTTCCTTTGCCTTGACAAGCATCTCCTCGAGCAATTCCGGCGGATCCTGGAGATCTACATCGATCACCAAACACCATTGGCCGGTGCAATTGAGGATTCCGGCCATGGTCGCGGCGGGCTGGCCAAATCTGCGGCTGAAAACAAGCAGACCAATGCGATCATTGCGGGCGATTTCTTCGCGAATGACATGTTCCGTCTCGTCGGGGCAGGGATCGAGGCAAAAGATGATTTCGTAAGACCCGATGCCGGAGAGGACCTTTTCCATACGGGCCAGAAACGGCCGAATGCTTTTTTCTTCTTTATAGACCGGCACGACGACGGAGATGAGCGGCACACCGGATTGCGCCGACATTGGCTCGAAAGAATTCGAGAATCCTACGGTTCCGGCCGGGACAGTCTGTTCGCGCTGCGGACTGTTGACTGCATTTTCGCCAGAAGTCATACAATTCTCACTAAACGATGGATTTGTTGCCCGGATAGCAGTTGTTCGACCCCCGATCAAGTATCATCGCTGTGGCAGGGCCGGTTCTGTTTTCGGACCTAAATATGCGTATTCTTGCTTTGCTGTTCGGCCGTGCGTTATCTGGCTTCGAGATTTGTCGGTTGAACGTGAAGTCGGTTGCGCATCCGGAAGAAATCGTGAAGCTGTCGCTGGATGCGAGGCGAATGAATGGTTTGCCATCTCACCGGAAATTCGATCGTCCGCGTCGTCCTAATTCTTCGGCATTGGCGATCGCCTCTGACGAGTTGTATTAGAGGGTCACTAAAACAGCCCCGCCGAAAATGCGTGGACCGCCGGAGCAGTGGTCAACGGTAATAATTCCCGCTAGAAACCTTGAGTCTTTTCGAGAGCGTTAGGCTTACGACGAATGTCTTCACCGAAGGTCGCATTAATAACAGGCATTACCGGACAGGACGGAGCTCTGCTTGCGGAGCTGCTTCTGGCGAAGGGCTATATCGTCCACGGTATCAAACGCCGCTCCTCTTTGATCAACACGGATCGCGTCGATCATCTCTATCATGATCCGCATGAAGCCGGCTTGCGTTTCTTCATGTCGTATGGCGACCTCACCGATGCGACCAATCTGATTCGCATCGTGCAAGAGGTTCAGCCCGACGAGCTTTATAATCTTGCGGCGCAGAGCCATGTGCAGGTGAGCTTCGAAACGCCGGAATATACGGCGAATTCCGATGCACTGGGGACATTGCGTCTGCTCGAAGCGATCCGCATTTTAAATCTTTCAAAGAAGACGCGCTTCTACCAAGCCTCGACCTCCGAACTCTACGGCAAGGTTCAGGCGATCCCGCAAAATGAATCGACGCCCTTCTATCCGCGATCGCCTTATGGCGTGGCGAAGCTATATGCCTATTGGATCACGGTGAATTATCGCGAAGCCTATGGCATGCACGCGTCGAACGGCATCCTCTTCAATCATGAGGGGCCGTCGCGCGCCGAGACCTTCGTGACCCGTAAGATCACCCGTGCCGTCGCGGCAATCGAGCTTGGACTGCAAGATAAGCTCTATCTCGGCAACCTCGATGCGAAACGCGATTGGGGTCATGCCCGCGATTACGTCGAGGGCATGTGGCGGATTCTGCAGCAGGACACGCCAGACGACTATGTGCTGGCAACGGGCGAGACGCATACGGTGCGCGAATTCGTCGAAAAAGCCTTTGCCGAGATCGGCACTGAAATCGTCTGGCAGGGCAAAGGTGTCGAGGAACGCGGATCGTGTCGCAAGAGCGGGCGCGTGCTCGTCGAAGTCGATCCCGAATATTTCCGTCCGACCGAAGTCGATCTGCTGCTCGGCGATCCGACCAAGGCGCGCGAGAAGCTCGGCTGGACCCATAAGACGACCTTCGAACAGCTCGTTGCCGAAATGGTGGCAAGCGATCGCGTCGTCATGAAGAAGCGCGGTCATATCTGAGGCGCGGGCTCCGCACGGCCTTCACGGATCAGATCGTCACGAGCGCGAGGGGAGAAACAGTGCCGCGTATTTTCCTTGCCGGTCATAAAGGCATGGTCGGATCGGCGATCCAGCGCCGTCTTGCCCGCGAAAATGTCGAGGTTCAGACGGCTGACCGCGCGGCGCTCGACCTCTGCGAGCAGAGCGCCGTGCGCGCCTATATGCAGCGGGAGAAGCCCGACATTGTGATCCTTGCCGCGGCCAAGGTCGGCGGCATTCTGGCAAATGACACTTATCCGGCGGATTTTCTTGGCGACAATCTGGTAATTGAGACGAATGTTATTCGTGAGGCCCATAATGTCGGCGTCGATCGTCTCGTTTTTCTGGGCTCGTCCTGCATCTATCCAAAATTCGCCGAGCAACCGATCAAGGAGGAGGCGCTCCTCACCGGCGCGTTGGAACCGACCAATGAATGGTATGCGATTGCCAAGATCGCCGGCATCAAATTGTGCCAGGCCTACAGGCGGCAGCTCGGGCGTCATTACATCTCGGTCATGCCCTGCAATCTTTATGGCCCGAACGACAATTTCGATCTCAAATCAAGCCATGTGCTGCCGGCGCTGATCCGCAAGTTTCATGAAGGCAAGGTCGAGGGACGGCCGGAGGTCGTCGTCTGGGGTTCGGGAAAGCCGCTGCGCGAATTCCTGCACGTTGACGATCTTGCTGATGCGGTGGTCTTCTTGATGAACCATTATGACGGCGACGAGCCGATCAATTGCGGCGCCGGCGTCG
>JBKQRA010000065.1:0-14207 GCA_052144065.1 Methylovirgula sp.
TAAATAGCGTGAATACGGAAGTAAGCGCCGATCGGATTTGCGTCCGATCAAGTGCGCGTCGGGGCTATGTCGCGTGGCTCCCCAGCTAGTGTTCGCGCCATCTTGCGCCAGCGTTTGCACTGCGATAGGGATCGCGCACCGGAAACCCGCCTTCCGATCGCGTTCCGACCCTTTGCGGCCTTGACGGGCCGAGCCAGGTTCGATCATGCCCAATCTGCTCAGCGAATATCTGCCGCTTGTGGTTTTCATGGCGGTGGCAGCCTTGATTTCGGGGGCGTTGCTCATTGCGCCCTTCCTCCTCGCCTTCAAGGCGCCGGATACCGAAAAGCTCTCGGCCTATGAATGCGGCTTCAATGCCTTCGACGACGCCCGCATGAAGTTCGACGTGCGGTTCTATCTCGTCTCTCTGCTCTTCATCGTCTTCGATCTCGAAGTGGCCTTTCTGTTTCCCTGGGCTGCCGCCTTTCATAAGGCCGGTGCCGCGGGTTTCTGGGCCATGCTCATCTTCCTCGGCGTTCTGACCGTCGGCTTTGTCTATGAGTGGAAGAAGGGGGCGCTGGAATGGGATTGAACCCCGCCCTCGAAACCGGTTCGCAGAGCCTCGTCCATCCGACGACCGGCCGGCCGATCAGCGCGAACGATCCGGCCTTTCTGTCGATCAATGATCAGCTCGCCGACAAGGGCTTTCTCGTCACGACGACGGCCGAACTCATCAATTGGGCCCGCACCGGCTCGCTGATGTGGATGACCTTCGGTCTTGCCTGCTGCGCCGTCGAGATGATGCAGGCCTCGATGCCGCGCTACGATGTCGAGCGCTTCGGCTTTGCGCCCCGCGCGTCCCCGCGCCAGTCCGATGTGATGATCGTCGCCGGCACGCTGACCAACAAGATGGCCCCCGCGCTGCGCAAGGTCTACGACCAGATGCCGGAGCCGCGCTATGTGATCTCGATGGGATCCTGCGCCAACGGCGGTGGCTATTACCATTATTCCTACAGCGTCGTGCGCGGCTGCGATCGCATCGTGCCCGTGGATATCTATGTTCCGGGCTGCCCGCCGTCGGCGGAAGCGCTCGTCTATGGCATTCTTCTGCTACAGAAAAAGATCCGCCGGACCGGGACGATCGAGCGCTAGCTCGTGTCCGTGATGTAAGAGAGAAAAATCATGCCGGATGGCGAGCTCAAGGACTTAGGCGAAGCGATCGCAGCCGCGCTGCCGGGCGCGATCGCGAACGTGTCTATCGCATTCGGCGAGCTCACTTTGACCGTCGCGCCGGAGCGGCTGATCGAGACAGTGCGCTATCTGCGCGATGATCCGTCCTGCCTCTTCGTCTGCTTCACCGATATCACCGCGGTCGACTATCCGACCCGCGTGCCGCGCTTCGATGTCGTGACCCATCTTCTGTCGCCGAAGCACAATCGCCGCATCCGGATCAAGGCCGGCGTCGGCGAAGATCAGCCGATCCCCTCGCTGACGGAGCTTTATCCCGCCGCCAATTGGTTCGAGCGCGAGACCTACGATCTTTTCGGCATCTATTTTTCGGGCCATCCGGATCTGCGCCGCATCCTCACTGACTATGGCTTCTCCGGACATCCGCTGCGCAAGGATTTTCCGATGACCGGCTATGTCGAGGTCCGCTACAACGACGAGCAGAAGCGCGTCGTCTATGAGCCGGTGCTTTTGAACCAGGCGTTTCGCAGCTTCGACTTTTTGTCGCCCTGGGAAGGCGCGGTCGATTATGTGCTGCCGGGCGACGAGAAAGCCACGCGCGACGAGGATCAGCGATGACGAAGTCGATCGCGCTTTGCGTGATGATTGCCGGTTTGTCGCTCTCCACCTCCGCCGGTGCAGGAGCGTCGCCAGCGTCGCTTAATAGCGATTTGGACAAACAGCTGGAGCACTTCGATCCAAAGGCTCTGGCTGCCGCGCGGCACTATTTTGAGCAACCGGAGGTGCGAGCCGGAGCAGTTGCTATGAACAAATTTGTGACACAGGCAATGAAAGAGATTTTCTTAAAGGAATATCCAGACGCTTCGCCCCAGCAAGTTCAAAAGGTATTGAAGATAGTCGCAGGCGTAAACGACGATAATTTTAAGCTGTACCTAAAGATAAGCATGCTCGCACAGCTCCAGACATTTTCTACTGCCGAGATTGTAGCTCTTGACCGCTTTTATTCCTCTCCGGAAGGGAGGGCAATCATGTTGAAGTCTCCCCAATCGGCCGAGCATCTAACTGCGCTCCTCAAGACCGTAGCGCCGGAGCTCATCGATCAATCGAAAGCTAGAATCAGAGAAATTGGTCGGGAGAAAAAGCAGTGAGCGACTTCACGACGGCTGCGCCCTCCGTTCGCAACTTCAGCATCAACTTCGGGCCGCAGCATCCAGCGGCGCATGGCGTGTTGCGCCTCGTTCTCGAGCTCGACGGCGAGATCGTCGAGCGCGTCGATCCGCATATCGGTCTTCTCCATCGCGGCACGGAAAAGCTGATGGAGGCGCGGACCTATCTGCAGAATGTGCCCTATTTCGACCGGCTCGATTATGTCGCGCCGATGAATCAGGAGCATGCGTTCTGTCTCGCGATCGAAAAGCTGCTCGGCCTCGAAGTGCCGCGCCGCGGCCAGCTTTTGCGCGTTCTCTTCTCCGAGATCGGCCGCATCCTTTCGCATCTTCTGAATGTCACGACGCAGGCGATGGACGTCGGCGCGCTGACGCCGCCGCTCTGGGGCTTCGAAGAGCGCGAGAAACTCATGGTCTTCTATGAGCGGGCGTCGGGCGCGCGCATGCATGCGAATTATTTCCGCCCCGGCGGCGTGCATTGGGACTGCCCGCCGAAGCTGATCGAAGACATCGGCGCCTGGTGCGAACCCTTCTTAAAGGTCTGCGACGATCTGCAGGATCTCTTCATCGAAAACCGCATCTTCAAGCAGCGCAATGTCGATATCGGCGTCGTGACGCTCGACGAATGCTGGGCCTGGGGCTTTTCCGGCGTGATGGTGCGCGGCTCAGGCGGCGCCTGGGATCTGCGTAAAGCGCAGCCCTATGAATGCTACGAGGAAATGGATTTCGACATTCCCGTCGGCAAGCATGGCGACAATTATGACCGCCAGGTGATCCGCATGGAAGAGATGCGGCAGTCGGTAAAGATCATGCAGCAATGCATTGAGAAGCTGACGCGCGCCGATGGCATGGGCCCGGTCGCGACGCCGCAGCATAAGGTCGTGCCGCCGACACGGCCCGAGATGAAGCGCTCGATGGAAGCGCTCATCCATCACTTCAAGCTCTACACCGAAGGTTTTCACGTGCCGGCGGGCGAGGTCTATGCCGCCGTCGAAGCGCCGAAGGGCGAGTTCGGCGTCTATCTCGTCTCGGACGGCACCAATAAGCCTTATCGCTGCAAGATCAGGGCGCCGGGCTTCGCACATCTGCAGGCGATGGATTTCCTCTGCCGTAAGATGATGCTCGCCGATGTTTCCGCCATCTTGGGCTCGATCGATATCGTCTTTGGGGAGGTCGACCGATGAGTGTGCGTCGTCTCGCCGAAGTCCAGCCGGAAAGCTTTTCGTTCACGCCTGAAAACCAGGCCTGGTGCGAAAAGGAGATGGGCAAATATCCGCCGGGCCGGCAGGCCTCCGCCGTCGTTCCACTGCTCTGGAAGGCGCAGAAGCAGAATGATTATTGGCTGCCGCGCAAGGCGATCGAGAAGGTCGCGGACATGCTCGGCATGCCCTTCATTCGCGTGCTGGAGGTCGCGACCTTCTACACGATGTTCAATCTCTCGCCGGTCGGCAAATTCTACATTCAGTTCTGCGGCACGACGCCCTGTGTGCTCGCGGGCGCCGACGCGATCAAGCAGGTGCTGGAACGCCGCATCGGCGCGCAAGGCCATGTGACGGCGGACGGGCTCTTCTCCTGGCTGGAAGTCGAATGTCTCGGCGCCTGCTGCAATGCGCCGATGGTGCAGATCAACGACGACTATTACGAGGATCTGACGGCGGAGAATTTCGAGAAGCTGCTCGATGATCTGGCTGCGGGCCGCTCCGTGAAGACGGGTTCGCAATCGGGCCGGTTGACCTCCGAGCCGGCCGGTGGGCTTACATCGCTGACATCGCTCTATGGCCAAGACGGCGTGAGCGGTCCCGCCTCGCAGAAAGCATGAGGACGCAAGATGCTTGAGGACAAGGATCGCATCTTTACCAATCTCTACGGCTTCGGCGACCGCGGCCTGAAGGGCGCGCAGGCGCGCGGCGCCTGGGACGGCACGAAGGGCCTGATCGAGAAGGGCAAGGATTGGATCATCAATGAGATGAAGGCGTCGGGCCTGCGCGGGCGCGGCGGCGCCGGCTTCCCGACCGGTCTCAAATGGTCCTTCATGCCGAAGCCCGATCCGGCGCGGCCGTCCTATCTCGTCGTCAATGCGGATGAGTCAGAGCCCGGCACCTGCAAGGACCGCGAGATCATGCGCAATGATCCGCATCTCCTGATCGAAGGCTGCTTGATCGCATCCTTCGCGATGGGCGCACACGCCTGCTACATCTATGTCCGCGGCGAATATATTTTGGAGCGGCATCATCTGCAGCAGGCGATCGATGAAGCTTATGAAGCCAATCTCGTCGGCAAGGACAATGTCCATGGCTGGCCCTTCGACATTTATGTCCATCATGGTGCCGGCGCCTATATCTGCGGCGAAGAGACGGCGCTTTTGGAGTCGCTCGAAGGCAAGAAGGGCATGCCGCGGCTAAAGCCGCCGTTCCCCGCCAATATGGGCCTCTATGGCTGCCCGACGACCGTCAATAATGTCGAGTCGATCGCGGTCGCGCCGACCATTCTACGCCGCAGCGCCGCCTGGTTCGCGGGCTTCGGCGCCAAGAACAACTCGGGCACCAAGCTCTTCTGCATTTCGGGCCATGTGAACAAGCCCTGCAATGTCGAAGAGGCGATGTCGGTCCCGTTCCGCGAGCTGATCGACAAGCATTGCGGCGGCATTCGCGGCGGCTGGGACAATCTGCTCGCAGTCATCCCCGGCGGCTCGTCGGTGCCTTGCGTGCCGGCGCATGAGATCGCCGATGCGCCGATGGATTTCGACACGCTGCGCGATCTGAAGTCGGGTCTCGGCACGGCTGCCGTCATCGTGATGGACAAATCGACCGATATCGTGCGCGCCATCACCCGCATCAGCTATTTCTACAAGCATGAGAGCTGCGGCCAGTGCACGCCGTGCCGCGAGGGTACGGGCTGGATGTGGCGCGTCTTGACCCGCATGTCGGAAGGTCGCGCGCAGAAGCGCGAGATCGACATGCTCTTCGATGTGACGAAAGAGATCGAAGGCCATACGATCTGCGCGCTCGGCGATGCCGCGGCCTGGCCGGTGCAAGGCCTCATCCGGCATTTCCGCGCCGACATCGAAAAGAAGATCGATGAATATACCGCCAATCCGCATTCCGAGCCGGTGTCGATCACCGGCGTTGCGGCGGAGTAGGGCGCATGAGCGATTCCATCCAAGACTCCTTCATCAAAGACTCGCTGAAGAAGCTCGAAGGCAAGCTCGATCTCGCCTTGAAGGATTTCAGCGATCTCAAGACGCGCGTCGGCGAGATCGGCGCGCCGAACACGCAGGTCGAACTCATTCTCGCTGCCACCAACAACCGGCTCGATCTAGTCGATGAGCGCTTGGCGCGCATTGCCGACCGGCTCGATCTCATCCGCCGCGATCTCGCCCATCAAGCGGATGCGCTGGAGATTTTGAAATGACGAAGATCATCGTCGACGGTACCGAAATCGACGTTCCCGCGGAATATACGCTGCTGCAGGCTTGCGAAGAGGCGGGCGCGGAGATCCCGCGCTTTTGCTATCATGAGCGGCTGTCGATCGCCGGCAATTGCCGCATGTGCCTCGTCGAAGTGAAGGGCGGTCCGCCGAAGCCCGTCGCCTCCTGTGCGATGGGCGTGCGCGATCTGCGTCCGGGCCCGAACGGCGAGGCGCCGGAAATCTTCACCAAAACGCCCATGGTGAAGAAAGCGCGCCATGGCGTCATGGAATTCCTGCTGATCAACCATCCTCTCGATTGCCCGATCTGCGATCAGGGCGGCGAATGTGATCTGCAGGATCAGGCGATGGCCTTCGGCGTCGATTCCTCACGCTATGCCGAGAACAAGCGAGCCGTCGAAGACAAATATATCGGGCCGCTGGTGCGGACCTCGATGAACCGCTGCATCCATTGCACCCGCTGCGTGCGCTTCACGGCGGAAGTCGCCGGCACCGGCGATATGGGGGCGATCGGCCGCGGCGAGGATATGGAGATCACCACCTATCTCGAAACCGCGATGGGTTCCGAGCTGCAGGGCAATGTCGCCGATCTCTGCCCGGTGGGCGCGTTGTTGCCGAAGCCTTATTCCTTCAAGGCGCGGCCGTGGGAACTCGCCAAGACCGAATCGATCGATGTGATGGACGCGCTGGGTTCGGCGATCCGCATCGATACGCGCGGCCGCGAAGTGATGCGCATCCTGCCGCGTCTCAACGATGCGGTGAATGAGGAATGGATTTCCGACAAGACCCGGCAGATCGTCGACGGCCTGAAGACGAAGCGGCTCGATCAGCCCTATCTGCGCGAGAACGGGAAGCTGCGTCCGGCGTCCTGGGCCGAGGCGTTCGCTGCCATCGCGGCGCGGCTCAAGACCGCGCGGCCGGAAAAGATCGGCGCGATTGCGGGTGATCTCTGCGCCGTCGAAGAGATGTTCGCGCTGAAGCTTCTAATGCAGAGCCTCGGCGTCGCCTCCATCGATTGCCGTCAGGACGGCGCCAAGCTCGATCCGAAATTCGGCCGCGCAAGCTATCTCTTTAATCCGACGATCGCCGGCATCGACGAAGCCGATGCGATCATGATCATCGGCGCCAATCCGCGCCGCGAAGCGCCGGTTCTGAATGCGCGCATTCGCCGCCGCTGGCTCAAAGGCAATGTGCTTATCGGCGTGATCGGCGAGAAGGCCGATCTCACCTACGACTATAATTATCTCGGCGCCGGCGCCGAGACTTTGGCGCGCTTCCTCGAGCATAAGCTGGTCGAGAAGGAACGGCCGATGCTGCTTATCGGCCAGGGCGCGTTGGCGCGTCCCGACGGCGGCGCCATTCTCGCGCAGGTCGCGAAAGCCGCGTTGTCGCTCGGCTGCATCAAGGACGGCTGGACGGGCCTGGGTGTCTTGCATACGGCCGCTGCGCGCGTGGGCGGCCTCGATCTCGGCTTCGTGCCGGGCGAGGGCGGGCTTGATGCGGTTTCGATGGCGCTGCCAAATGCGGTTGAGGTGCTGTTCAATCTCGGCGCCGATGAGATCGACATCGCGCCGGGCGCCTTGGTGATCTATCAGGGCACGCATGGCGATCGGGGCGCGGCGCGCGCCGATGTCATCCTGCCGGGCGCGACTTACACGGAAAAGTCGGGCCTCTATGTGAATACCGAAGGCCGCGTGCAGCTCGCCGAGCGGGCGAACTTTCCGCCGGGCGAAGCGCGCGAGGATTGGACGATCCTGCGCGCACTTTCGGCGCTCATCGACAAGAAGCTGCCCTTCGATTCACTGTCGCAATTGCGGGCCAAGCTCTATGAAGCCTATCCGCATTTCCAAAAGCTCGATGCGATCGCAGCGGGCGAGGTCGCGCTGCTCGACAAGCTCGCGGCCTCGGGCGGCAATGTCGGCACCGATGGCTTCGTGTCGCCGATCAAGGACTTCTATCTCACCAATCCGATTGCGCGTGCGTCTGCCGTGATGGCCGAATGTTCGGCCCTGGCGCGCGCCAAGCAAGACCTGCCGCAAGCGGCGGAATAGGGACAGCCATGACCACCGATTGGCTCTTGCCGCTTCTCCTCACGCTCTTGAAGAGCGTGGTGCTGCTCGTCGCGCTGCTGATCTATATCGCCTATATTCTCTACGCCGATCGCAAGATCTGGGCGGCGGTGCAATTGCGCCGTGGTCCGAATGTCGTCGGGCCCTGGGGGCTTTTGCAGAGCTTCGCCGACATGCTGAAATTCGTCCTCAAGGAGCCGGTGGTTCCGGATGGGGCGAACAAGGGCGTGTTCCTGCTCGCGCCCTTCGTCATGGGGCTGTTGTCGCTTGCCGCTTGGGCGGTGATCCCGATCGATTCGGGCTGGGCGATCGCCAATCTCAACGTCGGCATTCTCTATATTTTCGCGATCTCGTCTCTCTCCGTCTATGGCATCATCATGGGCGGCTGGGCGTCGAATTCGAAATATCCTTTCTTGTCGGCGCTGCGTTCGGCGGCGCAGATGGTCTCTTATGAAGTCTCGATCGGCTTTGTGATCATCACCGTGCTGCTCTGCGCCGGCTCGCTCAATCTTTCCGACATCGTCAAAGCGCAGGACACGCATTTCGGCCTCTTCGGCTGGTATTGGCTGCCGCTCTTCCCGATGTTCGTGATCTTCTTCATCTCGGCGCTCGCCGAGACGAACCGGCCGCCTTTCGATCTTGTCGAAGCGGAGTCCGAGCTCGTCGCCGGCTTCATGGTCGAATATTCCTCGACCCCTTACATGCTCTTCATGCTCGCCGAATATGTGGCCATCATCACCATGTGCGCGATGATGACCATTCTGTTCCTCGGCGGCTGGCTCTCGCCCATTCCGTTCCCGCCCTTCACTTGGATTCCCGGCGTCGTCTGGTTCATCCTGAAAGTGTCGGCGCTGTTCTTTATGATTGCCATGGTGAAAGCCTTCGTGCCGCGCTATCGCTACGATCAGCTGATGCGGCTCGGCTGGAAGGTGTTTTTGCCGATTTCTTTGGTCATGGTCGTCGTCGTTGCCGCAGTGGTGCAGTTCACCGGCTGGGGCGCGACGATGGCGCATTGAGGATACGAGAGATGAAGCTCGAAGCCTCCGCAAAGGCGCTGTTCCTGCAGGAATTCGTCGCCGCCTTCTTTTTGTCGATGCGTTATTTCTTCAAGCCGAAGGCGACGCCGAACTATCCGCATGAGAAGAACCCGCAGTCGCCGCGCTATCGCGGCGAGCATGCGCTGCGCCGTTATCCGAACGGCGAAGAACGCTGCATCGCCTGCAAGCTCTGCGAAGCGATCTGCCCGGCACAGGCGATCACCATCGAGGCGGGGCCGCGCCGCAACGACGGGACGCGCCGCACGACGCGTTACGACATCGACATGGTGAAATGCATCTATTGCGGCTTCTGCCAGGAAGCCTGCCCGGTGGATGCGATCGTCGAAGGGCCGAATGCCGAATTCGCGACCGAGACGCGCGAAGAACTCTATTTCGATAAGAACAGACTGCTTGAGAACGGCGCCCGTTGGGAACGCGAGATTGCCCGCAATCTTGCGCTCGACGCGCCCTACCGCTGATCTCTGACTGAAAGTCGACCGATGACCGCCGCCGCCTTTTTCTTCTATCTGTTTTCGGCCGTGATGATCGCCTCGGCCTTTCTGGTCGTGACGGCGCGAAATCCGGTCCATTCGGTGCTGTTTCTGATCCTCGCCTTCGTCAACGCCGCGGGCCTCTTCATCCTCCTCGGCGCCGAATTCCTGGCGATGATCCTGATCGTCGTCTATGTCGGCGCCGTCGCCGTGCTCTTCCTCTTCGTCGTGATGATGCTCGACGTCGATTTCGCCGAGCTGAAGCAGGGCTTTCTGCGCTATCTGCCGATCGGCGCGCTGATCGGCGGCATTGTGCTCGTCGAGCTCGTCTTCGTGGTGAGCAGCTGGACGCTCGGCCAGATGGCGGTGGGACAAGTGCCGACGCCGACGCCGCAGGGCGTTTCCAACACCGCCGCGCTCGGCAGCGTGCTCTACACCCAATATGTCTATCTCTTCGAGGCCGCCGGCTTCGTCCTGATGACCGCGATGATCGGCGCGATCGTCCTCACCTTGCACCACAAGGAGGGCGTCAAGCGTCAATCGGTCGAAGCGCAAAACGCCCGCACCGCGAAAGCGGCTGTGGAATTGAAGAAAGTGCCCTCACGGGCCGGCATTTGAGAGCGGGGGACTGATATGATCGGGCTCGGCCATTATCTCGTCGTCGCCGCCATAATGTTCACGCTGGGCGTCGCCGGCATCATCGTGAACCGCAAGAACATCATCGTCATCTTGATGTCGGTCGAGCTCATCCTGCTCTCGGTCAACATCAATCTCGTGGCCTTTTCGTCCTTCTTGCACGATCTCACCGGCCAGGTCTTCGCGCTGTTCATTCTGACGGTCGCCGCGGCCGAAGCGGCGATCGGCCTGGCGATCCTCGTCGCCTATTACCGCAATCGCGGCACGATCGCGGTCGAAGACGTCAATCTGATGAAGGGCTGAGCGGGGCATGTATACGGCAATCGTCTTTCTCCCGCTGCTCGGCTTTCTGATCGCCGGGCTCTTCGGCCGCTTCATCGGCGCGCGCCCGTCGGAACTGATCACGACGAGCTTTCTCTTCATCTCCATGGTGCTCTCCTGGATCGTCTTCGGCCAGGTGCTTTCGGGCGCGCTGACGCTCGAAGTGCCGGTGCTCGCCTCCTGGCTCACCTCCGGCACGCTGCAGGTCAATTGGGCGCTGCATATCGACTCGCTGACGGCGGTGATGCTCGTTGTCGTGACGACCGTCTCGGCGCTCGTGCATTTGTATTCGATCGGCTACATGCATGAGGACAAGTCGCGGCCGCGCTTCTTTGCCTATCTGTCGCTCTTCACCTTCGCCATGCTGATGCTGGTGACGGCCGACAACCTCCTGCAGATGTTCTTCGGCTGGGAAGGCGTCGGCCTCGCGTCCTATCTCCTCATCGGCTTCTGGTATGAGAAGCCCTCCGCCAATGCCGCGGCGATCAAGGCCTTCGTCGTCAACCGCGTCGGCGATTTCGGCTTCGCGCTCGGCATCTTCCTCGTCTTCGTACTGACGAAGTCGATCAATTTCGATCAGATCTTTGCCGCCGCGCCGGGCCTCGCCAATAAGACGATCCATGTCTTCGGCCATGACATGGATGCGATGACGATCACCTGCCTTCTGCTCTTCATGGGCGCGATGGGTAAATCGGCGCAGTTCCTGCTCCACACCTGGTTGCCCGACGCCATGGAAGGCCCGACGCCGGTGTCCGCGCTCATTCATGCTGCGACCATGGTGACGGCCGGCGTCTTCATGGTGGCGCGCCTCTCGCCGCTCTTCGAGCAGGCACCGGTTGCGCTCTCGGTCGTGACGATCGTCGGCGCGACGACGGCCTTCTTCGCCGCGACCGTCGGCCTCGTGCAAAATGACATCAAGCGCGTCATCGCCTATTCGACCTGCTCGCAGCTGGGTTACATGTTCGTCGCGCTCGGTGTCGGCGGCTATTCGCTCGGCATCTTCCATCTCTTCACACATGCCTTCTTCAAGGCGCTGCTGTTCCTTGGCGCCGGCTCGGTCATCCATGCGATGCATCACGAGCAGGACATGCGGAAGATGGGCGGCCTCGCAAAGAAGATCCCCGTCACCTTCTGGATGATGATCGCCGGCACGCTGGCGCTCACCGGCTTTCCCTTCACCGCCGGCTATTTCTCCAAGGATGCGATCATCGAAGCCTCCTTCGCCTCCGACCGCGTCGGCCATGTCTATGCATTTCTGATGGTCGTCATCGCTGCGGGCCTCACCTCCTTCTACAGCTGGCGGCTGATCTTCTTGACCTTCTTCGGTCCGGCGCATTGGGCGCATGCGGAGACGCATGACCACGCCCATGCGGATGTGGGCCATAATGCCGGCCATCACGCCGATGAGCATGTAAGCGTCGCGCATGGTCACGATGATCATGATGCGCATCACGTCGATCCGCATGAATCGCCGCTGGTAATGATGATTCCGCTCTATGTGCTGGCCTTCGGCGCCATCTTCGCGGGTCTTGCCTTCCGCCATACCTTCATCGGCGAGGGCATGGTGAATTTCTGGAAGAGCGCGCTCTATTTCGGCGCCGACAGCCGCGTCTTCGAAGAGATGGAGCATATCCCGCATTTCATCAGCTTCCTGCCGACGCTGATGATGCTTGGCGGCTTCCTGATGGCGGTCTATTTCTACATTCTGGCGCCCGGTACCGCCGATGCCTGGGCGAAGACCAATCCGCTGCTCTACCGTTTCCTGCTCAACAAATGGTACTTCGATGAGCTCTATGATCTCATCTTCGTGCGTCCGGCCTTCTGGCTCGGCCGGCTGTTATGGAAGGGCGGCGATCAAAACATCATCGACCGCTATGGTCCGGACGGCGTCGCCGCGCGCGTGGTCGATGTCACTCGCAGCGTCGTCAAGCTGCAGTCGGGTTATCTTTATCACTATGCCTTCGCCATGCTGATCGGCGTCGCGGCATTCGTGACTTATTATCTCGTGATGGGGATGCATTGATGTTCGGCTTCGGCATTCTCTCCGGGATCGTCTTTCTGCCGCTTGTCGGGGTTGCCTTCATTCTCGCGCTGCGCGGCAATGACGAGGCAAGCCTGCGGAATGCGCGCTGGGCGGCGCTGATCGTCACGCTTGTCGATTTTCTTCTGTCGCTCTACGCCTATTCGAAATTCAATCCGGGTTCGGCCGCCTTCCAGCTCGTCGAGCAGAAGAGTTGGTTCGGTTCCGGCCTCGTCTACAAGATGGGCGTCGACGGCATTTCCATTCCCTTCGTCGTCCTGACCGCTTTCTTGATGCCGATCTGCATCGCCGCGTCCTGGCAATCGGTCACGGTGCGCGTCAAAGAATATATGATCGCCTTTCTGGTGCTCGAGACGCTGATGCTCGGCGTCTTCTGCGCGCTTGATCTTGTGCTCTTCTATCTCTTCTTCGAAGGCGGCCTCATTCCGATGTTCCTCATCATCGGCATTTGGGGCGGCAAACGCCGCATCTATGCGAGCTTCAAATTCTTCCTCTATACGCTGCTCGGCTCGCTCTTGATGCTGATCGCGGTCATGGCGATGTATGGCGTCGCGGGCACGACCGACATCACCGTGCTGTTGAAGACGGCCTTCCCGTCGAGCATGCAGAAATGGTTGTGGCTCGGCTTCTTCGCCTCGCTTGCCGTGAAGATGCCGATGTGGCCCGTCCACACCTGGCTGCCTGACGCGCATGTCGAGGCGCCAACCGCAGGCTCGGTGATCCTCGCCGGCATTCTCCTGAAGATGGGCGGTTACGGCTTCCTGCGATTCTCGCTGCCTATGTTCCCGGAGGCCTCGGCCTATTTCGCGCCGCTCGTCTTCGCGCTGTCGGTCATCGCCATCATCTACACCTCGCTTGTCGCGCTGGTGCAGGAAGACATGAAGAAGCTCATCGCCTATTCGTCGGTGGCGCATATGGGCTTCGTCACCATGGGCTTGTTTTCGATGACAGAGCAGGGTGTGCAGGGCGCCATCTTCCAGATGATCTCGCATGGCCTCGTTTCCGGCGCGCTCTTCCTCTGCGTCGGCGTCGTCTACGACCGCATGCATACGCGTGAGATCGCGGCCTATGGCGGTCTCGTCGAGCGCATGCCGGTCTATGCCGTGATCTTCATGATCTTTACGCTCGCCAATGTCGGTCTGCCGGGTACCTCCGGCTTCGTCGGCGAATTTCTGACCATGCTCGGCACCTTCCGCCTCAATAGTATCGTTGTGGCCTTCGCCGCGCTCGGCACGATCCTATCGGCGGCCTATGCGCTTTACCTCTATCGCCGAGTCATCTTCGGCGTCCTGGACAAGCCGGCACTGAAAGCCATTCTCGACGTGTCGCCGCGCGAAATCGCCATTCTTGCGCCGCTCGTCGTGCTGACGATCTATTATGGCATTCACCCGGGCCCCATCCTGGACGGCACCTCCGCTTCGGTCGCTAGCCTCCTCAACGGTTATCATTCGGCGCTTGCCTCGTTGCATACGGCGGCGCTGCATTGATCTGGAAGGTTTCTTTATGACGCTCTCATTTGCCCTCGCGCATAGCCTGCCGGAACTGGTTTTGGCAGCGGGCGCGCTGCTGCTCATTCTGCTCGGCGCGATCCGCGGCCGCGACGCAGGCGGCCTGATCACGGAGATTGCGATCGGCGTCCTGGGGCTGGCCATTCTGATCATTCTGCTCGGCACCAAGCATGATGCGGTGATTTACAACGGCGCCTTCGTTGACGACGACTTCGGCCGCTTCATGAAGGTCTTGGCCTATGTCGGCTCGCTCGTCACGCTTCTGATGGCGCAGGATTTCCTGCAGCGCGCCAAGATCGACAAATTCGAATTTCCGATTCTCGTGCTGCTCTCGACGCTCGGCAT
>JBKQRA010000066.1:0-26742 GCA_052144065.1 Methylovirgula sp.
TTTACACTCGGTCTGGCTGGGTGGAATATGATCGCTTTGTGCAAAAAGGGTACCCGAGAGTATTCATGCGCCGCCGCCTTCAACCAGCCGCTTGATATCCAGACGTCTCAAGCGACCCGCGGTGTTAGCGCCGACGCTCCGGTACGGCAGGCGAGACTCTGGTTGCATCATTGCAAATCGCAATTGTCTGAGCATCCAAAAACATATGCTGAGCGTGATTTCCATACGCGCCCGGCATTTCGAGCATATCGATTTTGTCTTCAGCCACGAAGTGCCGAGACCTTTCGATAGGGGACGTGCGCGTATGACCAATTTTATTTTAGCCGCGGCGGCATTGTTGTGCTTGGCTATTGCGCTTATTCAATCGTGGTTGATAGTCGCTGCTCTTTCAAATGCAGAAGGAGCCATAGGACGACTGTTTCCGAATACACGTGAGCTCATCCGTTCGCATGTGGACTATTTGATGATGACTCAATTTCTCTTCATTTTTTATGGCCTGTTTCGCAGTATGGGATTGATTGCACCGGCATGGTTGATCCTGCTGGTCGCGTTCGGGTCCTTCTTCAATCCATTTGCCTTCTTCGTGCGTGCGATCAAGCCGTCTTATATCGCCTCGCCAGCATTTCCATTCCGGATTCTGCTTACGGTTAGTTGCGCGGCGACAACCATCGGTTACGCGATTGCTGGTTTTATAATCGTCCAGGCAGCTTGGAATAACATCTAAGCTGAACGTAAACGTGCCACCGACATTTAAGAAGAATTTATGAGCCAACGATGTGACGAAGTCTCACGCGGATGTCTCGATGATACCGGCAAGCGTCTGAGACAAATGGAAAGTTTATTCGTCTCTCGCGCGTAGGAGCCATTTAGATGCGCGAAGTTTGTTATTCGGTTCCTTATCGGACGGTATCTTGCCGCCCATTGCTGATCACCGGCCTGCTTCAGCATTGCCAAGCGGGTCAGCGGCCTGATGTTCTCTCTCTCTTGCAGTATCTAGATGCGCATCGAGGATTGATAGCTAGCGGAATAGAGGGTGCATGTTATGGCGTTGTCTACAACTACGCTGCGGACGGGGGGGGTCAGTTATCTTGCCGGCATCGAGATTCATGAACCATGCCCGGTGCCGAGCGCATGGAACAGCATACAGCTTGCGGCCCATCGTTATGCTGCGTTTTCCTATCTCTGCCACTGTTCGGCAATTGGCCAAATGCTAGCTCAGATCCGCAGAGAATGGTTGGACGTCAATAGAAACAAGATCGCGAATGCGCCGTACTTTGAGTTTTACGATTCTGAATTTGATAAATGTACAGGACACGGCGGAATCGAAGTTTGGATACCTCTAAAGCTCCAAACGTAGGTAACTATTTGGTCCTTTAAATCGGTCGCGACGGACTAATCGCAATCAACCGTGTCAATCGGCGTTGAACATTGACCCCTGACTGGAGTGATCCCCTGGGGCTGAACCAACGAGGCCTTCTAAACTAAGCCGCCTGCTGGGCGAGTTGGATTTCAAATTCCTCTGGCGATCGGTAGCCTAGCGCCGAATGCAGCCGTTTCGCATTGTAGATTTCGTCGATGAACCTGGGCAACCTCTCGGCGACGTCGGCGAATGTCTCGTAGCCGGCAACATAGACATCTTCGACCTTCAATGTCTTCATGAAGCTTTTTAGATGCAGGATCGTTGCGGAATAGCCCCCTCCGCGCTGAGACGAACCTGATAAGGACGCATGGCCGAACGACTGCGTTCAGGAGGCGGCCAGAATCTGATGTATGACTGGGATGGGCGCGATCCAGACATGACGTTGCGTCACTTAGGGCCGACAGCGGGACAGCAGCCGGCTGCGCCAAGCCGCATAATCACGTATTGCGGAAGTAAGGGGTATCCGGCCTGCAACGTCGATCTCTGCAGAATACTGATGCTCGATAGCCAAATAGGCGATGCCATTGCGGATCCTAACCGCCGGCGCGGGAGCGCGCTTCGGCGTCGGTTAGCGTAGTTTATCGCGCCATAGCGTAGGGGTAGCGGAGGTCCGTTACCGCCAATCCCCCCGACAAGACGGACCCGCTTTCACAGTTGAGTTTCCCAACGTTTGAGTTTCAATATCGCAGCCGTCAGAGCACGCGCTGTCAGCGCTTCGAAAGGTCAAAGGCGCTGCAAAGACGAATGATCTTGGACATCGAAGACACGTTCGGCAAGCCACGCGACCCTCTTGTCTTCGCGAAACTGCAACGCGATGAGCCTATAGATAATCCCTTTTTCGACAACGGTCTTCTGCTGTTGAATAAAGGCTTCGCCGATATAGCGGCCGCAGACCTCGCGTTTGGCGATTTTACCAACAACGTCCTTTGCGATCTCCTCATCATTATCGGCAGCGATGGCCGAGGCGAATGCCATCGCATATTCCGCTGACTCGCAGAGATAGGCGTTGACGGGATAGGACGCGGCGCCGTCGTCACTAGCGGCGATGACCGATAGGCCGAGTGCAAGAACAGCGGCAGCCAGCATAGAAGATTCCAATTCGGACAGATCCTGACACGTTGCAGCGGATCTGATCTTCTCCGCCAGAGCAGAATTCGCGCCAATCCCAGCTGTTTCATTCAGGGTGATTCTGAGGCGCCATCATGGCGTTACCGGGAGCGTCGAGCGGTTGCCCAGCCAATTTAGAGGGAGATATTGAAGCAGTTAAAAGATTATTCCAAAAATATATTTGAAATAATGGACATCCTTGTCGCTCACATCCCAAATAATAATGGGACTAATTGTCGTTGACAATCAAATGCATAGCAGTATCGTTGTCTGTAACTTCACAGAAGTTATGATATGCTCTGCAGCGTTATTAAATATAAGTAACAATAAATCTCTATCTATACTTCATATCCGTCAGCTTTGTCGTTCTTTGGCGCGGATTTGAGGTCGGTTGGGAAGGTGAGGAGAGGCTCATGTACCACTACAACAGCAAAGTCATGCGTAAGATATTAGGCTCTGTATCGGCGGTCACGCTATTTGCGGCATTTCAGTTCGGGGCGCCGCTCGCCCATGCGGAAGATAAGCTGATCGAGCTTTCGAAGAGCAATGAAAACTGGGTTATGCCAGGCCGCAATTACGACGGCGATAATTACAGCCCCGATACCCAGATCAACACGACCAACGTCAAAGATCTGAAAGTCTCATGGTCGTTTTCGACCGGCGAGTTGAACGGCCATGAAGGCGCGCCGATCGTCGTCAATGGCAAAATGTATATTAACACGCCTTTCCCGAATGCTGTCTTCGCTCTCGATCTGGACAATCCCGGAAAGATTTGGTGGCAGTATCACCCCAAGCAGAACCCGGCGGCGCGCTCCGTCGCCTGTTGCGATCTCGTTAATCGCGGTCTTGCCTATTGGCCCGGCGACGACAAGACGCCGTCGCTGATCTTCTCGAACCAGCTTGACGGCAATGTTGTCGCGCTCAACGCCGAAACCGGCGAGGTTTATTGGAAGGTCGAGAATTCTGACATTCACGTTGGCTCAACGCTGACGGTCGCGCCCTATGTCGTCAAGGACGAGGTGCTTGTCGGTTCATCCGGCGCTGAACTTGGTGTTCGCGGCTATGTCACGGCCTATGATGTGCACACTGGCGCCCAAAAGTGGCGCGCTTATGCGACCGGCCCAGACAATGAAATGCTGCTCGGGGCGGACTTCAACAGCCACAATCCGCAATACGGCCGTTTCGGCCTCGGCACCTCGAAAACGTGGCAGGAGAACAGCTGGAAGATCGGCGGCGGCACCAATTGGGGCTGGTATGCTTACGACCCCAATCTCAACATGATCTATTACGGCAGCGGCAACCCCTCGCCGTGGAACGCGACGATGCGGCCGGGCGACAACAAATGGACGATGACGATCTGGGGCCGTGACGCGGACTCGGGCGAAGCCAAGTTCGGCTATCAGAAGACCCCGCATGACGAATGGGACTATGCCGGCGTCGACGTCATGATGCTGTCGGATGAAAAGGCCGACGACGGCTCGGTCCACAAGATCCTGACCCATCCTGACCGCAACGGCTTCATTTATTCGCTCGACCGGACCAACGGCGATCTCTTCACCGTGGGCAAGATCGACAACACGATGAACTGGGCGAAGGACGTCAACTTCAAGAGCGGCCAGCCGATCCGCGATCCGGAATATGCGACCTATATGGATCACGAAGCCCATGACGTGTGCCCGTCGGCGATGGGCTATCACGATCAGGCGCATGATTCCTATGATCCGACGAAGCAGCTCTTCTTCCTCAACGCCAACCATATCTGCATGGACTGGGAGCCGTTCATGCTGCCCTATCGTGCCGGCCAGTTCTTCGTCGGTGCGACATTGCATATGTATCCCGGTCCCAAGGGCGATCGTCAGAGAATGCTCGGCCTCGGCCAGGTGAAGGCCTACGATGCCGTTCATAAGTCGTTCAAGTGGCAGGTGCAGGAGCGCTTCGCGGCTTGGGGCGGTTCGCTCTCGACGGCGGGCAACCTCGTCTTCTACGGCACGCTCGACGGTTATATCAAGGCACGTAACGCCGACACGGGTGAGCTTCTCTGGAAGTTCAAGTTGCCGTCGGGCGTGATCGGATATCCGATCACTTACGAGCACAAGGGCGTCCAATATGTCGCCATCTATTATGGCGTCGGCGGATGGCCTGCGGTTGGGATGGTCTTTGACCTTCAGGATCCGACAGCCGGCCTCGGCGCGGTCGGTGCGTTCAAGAACCTGCAACATTGGACGCAGCAGGGCGGCGGCATGATGGTCTTCTCGCTCAACGGCAAGGGACCCTACGACGACGTGAACCTGGACGAATATAGCACCAAGGTCATCCAGGGTGGCGGTTAGCTGCAGTTTGTTCCCGTATAAACTGTAGCTGCTCCCGCTCCGCATGCTTTGGCATCAAGCCAGCGGAGCGGGGGCCTTCAAATCGCTGGCGAGCGGAAAGCGGGGCCAGCAGATCCATCCCAGCAAATGGCGTGTCATGACGATTTCTTGCCTTGCGTCGCAAGTGAAGCGGCTTTGCATTCCGACCCTCATCGGCTTTGCCTGCTGTTTTCCTAACGAGCTCTTTTCCGCATCGTTGACGGTTGCGACTCCTGCGACTGTAAACGCCGATATTTTGCGTGTTTGCGCTGCAAACCAGCCGCCCTATTCGATCAAAGGCGGTGAAGGATTTGAAGACAAGATCGCGCTCGCGGTTGCCGAAGCCATGGACAAGCAGGTCCAATTCATCCGATCTGACCGCCCGGCAATCTATCTTGTTCGCGACTATCTCGACAAGAAGCTGTGCGACGTCATCATAGGCCTTGATGCCGGTGATCCGCGGGTGCTGACAACCAAGCCTTATTATCGTACCGGCTATGTTTTTGTGACACGGACGGAGGATCATCTCGACATTCACTCCTGGAGCGATCCGCGCCTTCTGAAATTCGACCATATCGCTGTCGGCTTCGGAACGCCCGGAGAGGAAATGCTGAAGGCGATCGGCAAATATGATGACGACTTCAACTATGAGAAGTCGTTGGTCAATTTTAAGTCTGCCCGCAACCAATACATCCAGGTCGATCCCGCGCGCATGGTGGCTGAAGTCGCCAGCGGCAGCGCGCAGATCGCGGTCGCCTTTGCACCTGAGGTTGCACGATACGTTAAAGAATCTTCAGTGCCGCTGACAATGACGCTCGTCGATGACAACACGGTCAAAAGCAACGGCGAGAAAATACCGCAGACCTTCGATCAAGCAATGGGCGTACGCAAGGACGACAAGGCGTTGCAGGCCCTGCTTGACGAGGCACTCGTAAAAGCCGCTCCGACAATTGAAGCCATTCTCAAATATGAGGGGATCCCACTGTTGAAGCCGCATTCCTAAATTTTAGAACTGAAGCGGGCAGAAATTCCGTTTCCTTCGACAGCGATGGATTCCTAAGACATGAAGAAGTGGGTTACAATTTACGTTGGTTTTGTGGTCGCGGTTGCATCGGCCGCTTATGCGGCCGATCCCAAGCCTGAACCAGTACCGCCGACATCGCTTGATCTGCGTACGACGGTTGATGGAACTCCGATCGATCTTGCCGACTCGCTGCCAACGGGTCGCGACACGGCTGGCGTGTTGAAGTTCCTGCAGACCGGTATCGATCCCTATATCGACGACGATAGCTGTCTCCGACTTGGACAAAGTCTCTTCTTGTCGGATTGCTCAGGCTGTCATGGCGAAGTGGGCGATGGCAAGATCGGCCCGGGCTTAAACGATGAATATTGGACCTATCCGAAGACCGAACACGACCAGGGTATTTTCGAAACCATATTTGCCGGCGCCCGGGCAATGATGGGACCGCACAATCAAGATCTGACGCTCGATCAAATGCTTCAGGTTATCGCCTGGGTTCGGCATCTTTATAAGGATCCGGTGAGCCACGCTTTTTGGCTGAACGACGAGCAGAAGAAACACTACAAGCCCTACACGCAAGCAGAGGGCAAGCGGCTTGCGGCTTTGCATGCGTCAACGCCTGGTCAGTGCCAAGGGGCGGCCTTGCGGGAAGAGAAGCAGCAACAGGAAGATATGCAGTCTCAATAGCCTACAAAGTCTGTGTATCTCGCATTCAAGCGAGAAAGGTGGAGGGAAACGCATGAAAGTAAAAGCTTCGCTTAAACAGTCGACGATTCTCATTGGCATCGTCGCTGCCGTATCCGTCGGGACGAGCTTTGGCGCGCTCGCCTACGACGGGCAGCATTGCAAAGAAGCGGGCGTGTGCTGGGAAGCGCAACCCGGCTATCCTGAGAAGATCGCCGGCTCTAAATATGACGTGAAGGCGCTCGAAGATCCGCATGAAGTCGCCAAGCAGGGTACTTCGGAAAAGGCGATGGAAGCGCGCAACGCCAAGCGTGTCGCCTATTTCAAAAAGAGCGGCAAATGGGTCTACGACGTGGATCAGATTCCGCAATAAGTGTTTCTGAATAGGCCGGCAGGGCAGTGAGCTAATCGTTACATGGCTGCCGGCGGCGTTGTGGGGAGCGAGTTTCTGCGCTCCCGCAACGCTTCGATGGGTTGGCCCGGCGCCTATGGAACAGCGAAAATCCGATGACGGCAGATTCGACACGCCGCTCCGACTCAGACCTTGCTGCCTGGCAGCAGGAGGCCTTGGCTTTTGAAAAAGAAGTGGCGAAGGTTGTTATCGGACAGGAACGGGTCATCCGCCTGCTGACCGTCGCGATTTTCGCACGTGGTCATGTGTTGCTCGAGGGCGATGTCGGCGTCGGCAAGACGACGCTGCTCCGTGCCGTGGCGCGGGCGATTGGAGGCGCTTATGAGCGGATCGAAGGCTCCGTCGATCTGATGCCTTCGGACATGATCTATTACACCTATCTCAGCGAAGATGGGCGACCCAAGGTCGATCCCGGGCCGGTGCTGCGACAGGGCGAAGATCTTTCGGTTTTCTTCTTCAATGAGATCAACCGCGCCCGGCCGCAAGTCCACTCGCTGCTTTTGCGCTTGATGGCCGAGCATACCGTCAATGCCTTCAACTGCGATTACAGCTTCCCCTATCTGCAAGTCTTTGCCGACCGCAACCGGATCGAACGCGAAGAGACCTTTGAATTGCCGGCCGCGGCGCGCGACCGATTTTTCATGGAGGTGGCCGTCAAAACACCGAGTGATCCACAGATCAGGCAGGATCTCATCTTCGATCCTCGGTTTCACGATGTCGATGCTCTCATCGCCACAATCCAGCAGGGCGTCATCGATTTCAGGCAATTGCCGACGATCGCGGCATCCATCCAGGACGGCATTCACGCCAGTCCAACTTTGCAGAAATATGTTCTCGATATTTGGTCGGCGATCCAGGTGCCGGCGTCTTTCGGCATCAACCTGCCGGGCGTGGACATGGCCAGGCTCATTCGCGGCGGCGGCAGTCCGCGTGGCCTGAGCTATCTTGTGCGTGGCGCGCGCGTTCACGCCTGGCTGCAGGGCCGCGAGGTCGTCATGCCGGAAGACATTCGCCTGCTTTTCCAGGAAATCATCGCGCACCGCATCTTCCTCGATCCGGTCTATGAATTGCGGCAGGAGCAATTGACGCGCGACCTCTGCACGGCGATTTTCGCGGCGGTGCCGACGCCATGACGGACGCAGTTGCCATGGTTTCCTATCGGGCACGCGAGCGCGCTGAAGGGACCATGATCGGTGCCCATCGTGGCCGGGGCACCAGCGGCCAGGGCGTGTTCCTCGATCAGGTTTCCTATCTGCGCCAACCAGATCCGCGTCGGATCGATCTGCGGCTCACATTGCGTGATCCGTTCGAGACCGTCTATGTGCGACGATTCGAGCAGAGGTTGGCGATTGCTCTTTATGCCGTCGTCGATCTGTCGCGCTCGATGCGTTTCATCGGTATCGCGCGCAAGATGATGCTCATCGGCGAACTCTGTCTTTCCCTCGCGCGCTCAGCGCATCAGCTGGGCGATGCGTTTGGGATCATCGGGTGCGACAGCGAGGTGCGCGATGATTTTTTTTATCCTGCGACGCGCAGCCGGTACATCGAATCCGAGATCGCGGATGGCTTCGGCGCGTTCACCCCGCAGCGTCCGAGTGCTGTGGGCCTGAAGCAGGCGGCGACATATTTGGCGGGAAAGCGTAAGCTCGTCTTTCTGATCTCGGACTTTCAAATGCCGATGGCCGAGATCGAGGCAACACTCGAATCGCTTTTACGCCACGACGTCGTGCCGATTATCGTCACCGATTCCGCCGAGGAAAGCGAGCTGCCGCCCTTCGGCCTGATCAATATGCAGGATCTCGAAGGCGGCTCCAGCAAGATTGTCTTGATACGCCCCGCGTTGCGCCAGCGCTGGCTTGTTGAAGCCGACGCGCATCGGCAAGCGCTCAATCATCTCTTCCTGCGTTACGGCAGGGCGGCCTTCGTTTTGAAGGACAGATTCGATGCTGATGCGTTGTCGCGCCATCTCCTTGAAGTATGAACGCTCAATGCTCAAAGGTGCGATTGCCGCTCTGATCCTTTTTGGCTTGGCGCAAACATGCGCGGCGCAGCTCAGAAACGTCGACGTTGCGAAGCCGCGTCTCTTTGGCTATTTCGTCGGCGATGTGTTACGCGACGAGGTCGATGTGGATGTGGATGAGGGCACTGAACTCGTCAGAGCGTCGGTGCCGGAACGTGGCCCGCTCAATGCGTGGCTAGAGCTGTCGCAGAGCAGCTTTGAGACGACGCATCACGGGAATATAACACGCTATCGCCTGCATCTTTCCTATCAGACTTTCTATCCGGCGCTCGATGCGAGGCAAATCGATATACCGGGTTTCACGCTGTCCTTCAAAACAGGGGATCATATTTATCCCGTGTCCGTGCCCAGTTGGTCTTTCGGCATTTCGCCGCTGCGCGAAGTGCTGCCGGAAGCCAAAGCATCGGGTGCCGACTATATGCAGCCTGATGTCCTGCCCACAAATTACGATTATAGACGTACGGCCATTTGGGCCTTTGGTCTTCTCACCGCAACGTTGATCGCTGCGATACTCCTTGCGCGCCATATGGCTTTGTGGCCGTTTGGCGCACGCCCGCAGCGGCCGTTCACCGTGGCGGCGCGGACCGTCCGCAAATTGTCGACCCAGGGCGAGACGCAGCTGGCCTATCGCGAAGCGCTCGTCGCGGTTCATCGCGCCGTCGATGCCACGGCAAGCTACACGGTCTTTGCCGAAGACGTGCCGGCCTTTCTCGGTCAACATCCTATCTTTGCCCGGCTGAAGGACCAGTTCGCGGCGTTCTTCGTAAGCTCGCAGAACGCGTTTTTCAGCGACAGACCGTCCAACGCAAGCGGCTGTCTCAGCCTGCCGGAACTCCGCCAATTCAGCAATCAACTCGCTGTCGCGGAAAGGTCCGCGACATGAACTACGCGGTCGCGAATCCCGCATTTCTGTGGCTTTTGCTTCTGGCACCGCTGCCGTTCTTCGTCACCGCTTTGCGGCGTTCTGCCTTCCCGTCGCTGGAACCCGTGCCGCGCGACGCGACCTCGTCGCTCGTCGGGACCCTCATAAAGAGTGCCGGCGCTGTCGCCATTGCCGCCGGCGCTATCGCCTTGGCGCAGCCCTATCACGTCGCCGAACGGATCAAACTGGTCGCCGTCGGCGCGCATGTCGTTATCCTGATGGACCGCAGCCTGAGCATGGACTTTACGCTTACTGACGACGAGGTTCGGGGCAAGCAGGAATCCAAGACGCAAATGGCGACGCGGCTGCTCTTGGACTTCGTCAACCAGAGCCCGCATGATCAATTCGGCGTCGTCGCCTTTTCAAGCGCGCCGGTTTTCGTTTTGCCGATCAGCGGCCATCGCGACGCCGTGAAAGCCGCGATTTATGCCTTGCGGCGGCCAGGTATCGAAGGTACGAATGTCGGCCTCGGCCTACAGCTTGCGCTCGCCATGATCGGCCATGATCCGGATGCAAAGTCGCCAGCGATCCTTCTCGTTTCAGACGGCGAATATGGCGGTGCTGGATTCTTCGAGCTCAATCTTCAGGATAATTTGCGCAAACAGTTCCGGCGCGAACACGCCCATCTCTACTGGCTCTTCCTGCGTGCCCATGAAGGGAATGAGGATGTCTTCTCGCCGCCGCCTTCGGGCGAAGAAGATTCGCCGCATACCAAGCCAGAACGGCATATGGATATGTTCTTCAAGACGCTAGGCGAGCCCTATCGCGTCTTTTGGGCGGACAGTCCGCATGCGATTCAGGATGCCGTTACCGAGATCAATCACCTCGAGACCCGGGCAGTGACCTATTTCGAGGATATTCCGCGCCGGGATTTCACGCCGATCTTTTTCGGCATCGCCGCTTTTGCCTGTCTCCTGCTGGTTCTTGCGAAGTGTGTGGAAACAGAACTTCGCCGTTCACTGGCGTTTGCGGGAAGGCGCGGCAGCCTATGACGATCCTCCGGCTCAATCATCCCCGGCAAAGCGTCGCCGCCTGGATCGCCGCGGTTTGGGGGCGTATAAAAACCAGGGTGCTCGTGGCGCTTGTCGGCATCCTCGGGCTCGCCACCGTCGCAGCATTCGGCCTATGCGGCGTGCAGGTCGTGCGCAACCGCACCATAGCGGCCATCATGCATAACCGCGACGTTGCCGTTAGCCAGGATGCGGCGTCGAAGCTTCAGTTCGCGCGCGCCTATTTTCTGATTACGCATCGCAGGCTTGACGATGCGCAAGCGGTGGTGAGCCTGTTCGATTTGCACGGCAGCGCAAAAGCACGCGCCGGATTACACTATGATCTGGCGAACGGGCGGCTGCGGGCGGCTTTTGACAAGATCGACGAAAATGATTTCGACGCGGCGGGCGCGCTCGTCGGTCTCGCGCAAGCCGACTATATCGAGTCCTTGCGCCTTCATCCCGATGATTGGAATGCAAGGTTCAATTTCGATGTCGCGACGCGCCTGGTGCGGCAATATCCGAGCTTTATGACCTATCACGACCCGCGCCGCGAAGGTCCGCATCCAATATGGACCGAGCTCCCGAATGTGCCGCGAGGCGAGCCATGAACCGCTTCTGCTTTCGGGATCCGCGCTTCTGGCTGCTGCTCGGCGCTTTTTTCTGCTTTCTGGGCGCTCTGATTTTGCCGCCGGCGAAAAAGCAACGCGACGCGTTCGATGTTCTGTTTACGGTAGACATCACCGGCAGCATGAACACAAGGGATTATACAATAGACGGCCATTCGATCGCGCGCCTGGATTTCATCAAAGGCGTACTACGGCAAACGCTTGTCGATATGCCCTGCCAATCGCGCGTCGCTATTGCGCTCTTTTCGGAAAGGCGAATATTTCTGCTTTTCGATCCGATTGAAGTCTGTGAGAATTTCTCGCCGGTCATGGGCGCGATCAACGCACTCGATTGGCGCGAGGCGTGGGAAGGCGACAGTCATATAGCCGATGGTTTCTATCGCGCGATTGCATTGGCAGACGATCTTCACGCCGATCTCGTTTTCATGACCGACGGGCAGGAGGCGCCGCCGCTGCCGTGGAGTGGCGGACCGGCATTCGATGGCAAACCTGGAGCTGTGAAGGGATTGGTCGTCGGCGTTGGCGGCTATGGTCTCTCGCCGATCCCGAGATACGACAATAGCGGCCGCGAAGTTGGGTTTTATGGCGAACACGACGTCTTGCAAGAAAGCCGCTTCGGAATTCCGCCGCCTGATGCTGTCAACCGTCCGGGTTATAATCCGCGTAATTCGCCGTTTGGCGATGTTCAGGTCAACAACAATGAACATCTGTCGTCGGTACGCGAGACTTATCTCAAAAGCCTGGGACAGAAGACCGGCATGGCCTATACGCATCTGACCGATGCGCCTGCCTTTATCGCTGCTCTGCGGGCGCATGCCAGCTCGCATGTGGTGGCGGTGATGGAATCGCGTGGCGTCGTCGCAGCCGCTATGGGCTTCTTCTGTCTTCTCTGTGTTTACCTGTTTTACCCATTCGCTTTGTGGCTTATGAAATGGCGCCGGTCGCACCGCGCGGTGCGCTTCAAGGTGGTGGGGGCAAAGTGAAGCCGATGGGATTTTCGCGAATTCTCCTTTTGCGGCGTCGACTTTATGTGACCCTCGTCATCTTGGCGGCGCCGGGTTGGAACGCGTCGGCTTGGAGCGCACCGGTCGATCTGATGGAGCGCGGCGCCTATCTCGCGGAAATCACCGGCTGCGTCGGCTGCCATACGCCGCGGACCCCGGATGGCCATGTCGTCAAATCCCGGCTGATGTCAGGCGGTGATCATCCGATTCCCAGCAATCTCGGCCGGTTTTTCCCGCCCAATATCACGCCCGATAAAGCAACGGGCATCGGCGATTGGCGGGCTGAAGACATTGTTAAGGCAATCAGGACGGGCGTGACGCCCGATAGACGGATCCTCTCGACGGCCATGCCCTGGCGTACGCAATTCAAGGATTTGACCGAAGCCGATGCTTCAGCCATCGCGCTCTATCTGAGATCCCTGCCGTCGATCCATAACGCAGTGCCGCCAGTGTTGCCGCCTGCTTCGTCGAAACAATAGTCGATCGGCCAGCGCTAAGTGAGGAAGCTTCGGTAGGTCGTCGGCGAGACACCCGTCCAGCGCCGAAAAGCCCGGGTGAAATGCGCCGGATCGCGATATCCGAGTTCAAGCGCGATTTCCGTGATCGGAGTCGCACTATTGCCCAGCAGACTTTTCGCACGGCGCAAGAGCGTTTCCCCCGTCACGTGGTTGAACGTAGTGCCATGGACGCTCAGAAGCCGTTGCAGGGATCGGCGTGTCATGCCGAGCTTGGCGGCGACCCAATCTACGCGCGGATAGCCGCCATAGAGTGCGAGATCCGCCACCGAGGCGATTGTAGCGAGGGTATCGTCTTGTCCTGGCACCTTCGGCTCGAAGCGCCCGATGCCGTCCTTTGGCGTCGGCGGACTGCTCACTGCGCAACTCAATAGCGCCGCGTCGAACTCGATTGACGTCACACTATGACCATTCAAAACATTCGTGCCGAAAATGCTTTCGAGCTCCGCCCGCGTCGCGCCCTGCGGACGCGCGGTCATCACGATATCCGGGCGCCAGCGCCTTCCCGCGTAGCTGCGGACCGTATCGATCAGATAGCTGATGCCGAGAAGCTCATTATGCAGCCGGCCATCGGTCTCGGGTTCGCAGAACTCGATCGACCAGCGGGCCATTGCGCCGCGCCGCTCCAGCGTCAGGACGGTCGAAGTCTGCAGCATGATATTGAGGCCGGCATGCGCCCGCTCGATGGCCTGAAGCAGAGTTTCGCCCGAACATACCCAGGCACCGAATGCGCTAAGCTCCCGCATCCTCACGACCTGGCCGAGGCGCGCACCGAAATAGGCATCGCCCGTCTTGCGCGCCGCGCGTTCGAGAAAGCGGAACTGCTCGCGCAGAGGAATGACGATCTCGGGCTGTTCAAGCAGCGCGGCGGGAAGATCGACCTCGCGTAGAAGGCGCGAGACGGAACCGCCTTGCCGATCCATGAAGTCGGCGATGGGCCCGAGTGAGGCGGCTCGCGTAAAGCCGGAAAGACGAATCGCCAAATCCGCTACCCAAAGACGTTGATGCTTGGCACAAAATGGCAAGCGGATCTTGCATAAACAAGTCAAATTGATGCTACGGGACCAACCCGTCGCGGCGATATTCGTAAACAGTGCTGCGGCGCAAACGGGAAAAATTCCTATGAACACGCTTCCTTTCGATACAAGAAACATCCATTGGTCGACGCTCGAGGAACTTCCGCATGTCGCTTTTCACATCTACGCCGTGGATGAGGACAAGCGCATCGTCGACATCCTCTTCAAGTTCGACGCGCACGCGAAGATCGCGCTGCACCGGCACAAGGCCGATTACATTACCTTTGTGCTCCAAGGCGAGCTGCGTCTCTACCGTCCCAATGGCGATCTCAAGGAAATCCGCCCGGTCGGCAGCTATGTGGAGGGCAAGGCGGATAGCGAGCCCCACACCGAGGGCGGCGGCGATCAGGATGTGATCGCTTTCTTCAGCAACCGCAACGTCGACAATGTTCTCTATGAGCTGCTGGACGAAAACCTCGACACGGTTGTGTCGCTTGGCATGGCCGAATTCAAGGCGCTCATGGAAGCGCAAGCCCAGCAGCTTTCCACGCTCGTTGCTTGACGCTGTGCCCGCTATGATTAAGGCACGACGATCAGATCGCGCGGCCCCGCTGGGACGGCGAGCTGGCGCATTTCTTTGTCGTGCCCGATATCAACGACCGAGATCGCGTCGGAAAACCAATCCGTGACATAGGCCGTCACGTTGTCCGTACTGGCGGCGACATCCTCCGGATAGCGGCCAACGGCGATGTCCGCGAGTTTCTTTAGGCTTGCAGCGTCGAGCACAGCGAGCGCGTTTGCCGCCTGAATCGTGACCAGAAGCTTTTTACCGTCGGGCGTCACCGCGACACCATAGGGCATCGGGCCAACGTGAACCGTCGCCGTGACGCGAAGGGTTTGCGCATCGATCACGCTCACATCATTGCTGCGGACATTGGCGACATAGACATGGCCGGCGGCTGCCGAATAGACGATCGCGAAGGGGCCGGCACCGACCCGTATATCTTTGATCATCGACAGGGTCTGAGCATCATAGACGCCGACCATGTTACTTTCGCGCTCGCAGATGAAAAGCCGCTTTCGCGTGGCGTCAAAAGCGATATGGGCCGGCGCGCGGCCGATCTTTGTCTCGCCCAAAAGCTTGCCGGTCTTGCCATCGAGACTCGAAAGCAGATTGCGGTTCCAGTCGGTGACGAAAAGCCGGTTCGTTTCAGAATCGAAGGCGGCGCCAAATGGCATTCCGGGATAGGAAAACTGCGCGACGGGCTTCTTATTTGTCGCATCTATAACGCTGATCGTGCCATGGTCCGGATGGGTCACAAACAGGCGCTGCCCGCCGGGTGCGGCGGCAATCGCGACAGGCCCCGGCAGGTCAGCGAACGCTGTCGTTCGGTCGCTGCCGGGCCTGATTTCAGTGATTTCGCCGGCATCCTGACTTGTCGCGTAAATACGCTCTGCACAAGCCGCGAAGTCCGACGCGGTCAATGCGACAACGAGAATGAAGGGCCGCGCAAAAATCACTTCTTCTCAGCGAGCGTTTTGAGATTCTTCAGGCCGGCCTGGAAGAGGCTGGTCATTGCGTCGGTTGCATCTTGATCGCCAAGGCCGGGCGGCGGCTCATTGCTCGTGTCGCCGCGATAGAAGCGACCGATCCAATCGACATCCGACCCGGTGGCCGTCGGTGTCACAGTGATCGTGGCCGAATAGAAGCTCACCGGAAAAGCTTTGACGTCGTCGTCCACGCGACGATACGAATAGGTCATCTTCTTCGCGTCATAGTCGGTCTGCGCATCGATGATCTTGCTGCCGTTCTTGAGCGTTAGAATTCGCTCCCGGCCTTGCTCTGGATCCACGACGGCCTTGCTGCTGGTGACGGCCGGATTCCAATGCGAGATATTCGCAAAGTCGCTAATGAGGCCCCAAACCACTTCAGGCTTGGCGGCAATGTCGATTTTCTCTTCAATTTTTTTTGGTGCGGCGCCGTGCGCTGACACCACCGATGAATTCGCGAGGCCGAGTATCATGCACAGACTCAATCCAATCTGTATCAAGCCAGATTTGCGCAGACCAACATATTGCAACGCTTGCATGATCGCTCCCCGGAAGTACGCATAAAAACGTGCGCTTCTTGGCTCATAGGATGGAGCTGTGCAATCGTTTCTTGGCCGTTAACGTGTATAATGCTCATTATTCCGCGCTTCCGTGAGCTGTGCTGGCGTTGCGGGAAAATATCGAACAAATTTTGGGAAAGCATAGCGCTTTTGTTTCAAAACATCCCACGCTGACAAAGAAGCCTATGCTTTTGCTGCAAGCAGAGGCCTAGCCAAAGCGGATATAGTCGAGATAAATTTCGCGCCGGTAGCTAATGCTTTGGCAAAACGCGAATAAACCTCAGCGCAATGGAGCGCACCACAAATGAGTCGGCGCGGATATGCGTAGACGTGGATAGAAGCCGCAATGTTTCACTTTAGCAAAGCGTCCACGTCGCTTCGGGCGCGTCTCGTGCTCATCCCGGCAGCGATCTCGTTGTTTGGAATTGTTATCGCCGTCGGAGTCTCTCTCATTGATGCGCCAGAACGCATAACTGCAGAGACAGCATCCGGTTTCGAAATCGGGAGTCATTTGATCAATTACGCTCTTGATGAGATTCGCTTCTCTACCGACCCAAATGTGGCGCTAGATCGATTGAAGCGGGAACTCTCACATGTCCGCCATATCCGCGTCGGTTATCGCCCTTCGCCGAATGCACCGATCATCGAGCTTACGACGTCCGAGTCCGTTACGAGCGTTCCAAGCTGGTTCATCAACTTGTTCAAACCGCATCGCGTCACCGAGGTCTTTCCCGTCATTATGCAGGGAGAGCGATGGGGAGATCTCGTGATTACGACGGAACCGGGTGACGAAGGCGCAGAGGTATGGGATGAGCTTATCTTCCTCATCGTATTGCTCTCGGGCGTTTCTCTCGGCACAATTGCGCTGACATGGCTGGCCGTCAATTACACGCTACGGCCGTTGCAGGAATTGGTCGATGGTCTCGATCGGTTGGGGCGCGGCCAGTTTCATGGTGTTGGCAAGATCCAAGTTTTGGAACTGCAGAGTGTTGGCGAGCAGTTCAACCAACTTGCCGGATCGCTCGCACGGACGGAGGCCGACAATCGCCTCCTTATAGATAGGTTGATGTCCATTCAAGAGACTGAGCGCGAAGAGCTTGGGCGAGAGCTTCACGACCAATTTGGTGCTTCGCTTTTCGGGATAAGGGCGTCAGCATCAAGCGTGCTGCAGGCGGCGTGCTCCGACGGACCGCCAGAACAACGCTTCAAGAAAATTGCTGAACGTGCTGACGCCATTTCGGTGTTGGCCGACACGATTCAAAAGCACAATTACCGGATTCTGGAACGGATACGCCCCATCGCGCTCAGCGAGGCGAGGCTCTCCAATGCGTTACAAAATCTAGCCGAGGAATGGGCTGCCGCGAATCGCGAACAGACTTGCGAGGTCAAGGTGCCGGATGAGCTGCCGGATTTCAGCGACGAAGCAAGTCTGACGATCTATCGCATTGTCCAGGAATGCCTGACCAATATAGCGCGTCACTCCGATGCCAACCATGTGCGGATCACAATCAACACTTCGGACGATCAGCATATGACGGTTGAGGTCGTTGATGATGGCATCGGCCTGCCCGACGGATTTCGGTTCGGCTTCGGTTTTCTCGGGATGACCGAGCGCGCCCGCAAATTGGGCGGCGATTTGCGTGTCTCGAACAGTCCGGACGGCGGCGCAGTAGTCGAGATTCGCATTCCTTTGCCGCGTCTGGAAAGCGTCGAGATGGCCTGATTCCAACGTCAACAAATCATTGGGAGTGAAAATGGAAGCAAATGAGTCGATCACTGTCTTGATCATAGAAGATCACCCAATCGTCCGAGAAGGGTGTCAGCTTATCTTGAGCGAGCGTCCGGACACAGAGGTGATTGAAGCCACTACAGCGGCGGACGGATTGGCACTTAACAAATTATCAAAGCCCGATATCATCGTACTTGACATCGGGCTTCCTGACGCGAGCGGGATCGATATCCTGCCGAAGCTTCACGCGGAAAATGAGAAGGCGGCAATTATCGTCTTCAGTATGTATGGAACGAAGAGCTTCGTAACGTCAGCGCTCAAGAAAGGCGCCTCGGCATTCCTCACCAAGAACGATGACCCGAAAGCGTTTCTTGCCGCAATTGACAAGATCCGGAGTGGTGAGATTTACCTTGGTCATGCGGTGGCGCAAAAACTCGCTATGACAACTGTCGTCCCGGCGAGCAATCCCGTCGTCGGCAACTTAAGAAAGCGCGAGCGCCAAATCGTCGCTTTGCTTGGGAAAGGCCGAACCTCGATGGAAATCGCGGCGGAGCTCGATCTCAGCTACAAGTCGGTTGCGAATGCCATTTCGTTGATCAAGCAAAAGCTCAAGATAGCCTCCATGCCGGCATTGGTGAAATTTGCGGTGGAGCTTCATTTGAAATCAGACAGCCGACGTTCATAGCGGCTTTAGACGCTTGATCGATGAGATGGTGGTTAGAAGATGATTGTGTGCACGACGATTAAAGCTGCGATCATATTCGCGCATGCGCTTGCAATTGGGATTTCGGAGGTCGGCGCGATGCGGGTTGCATCCTCGGCGGGGCAGTGCGCCGAGCACGGCGATGCCCTGGCCGAAGGTCCCTGGGTTCGGAAAGACGGATTTCACATTCGCCAATGGAATGACGGCCAGATGCGGTATTTTTCGGCATCTCCGCTGTTCCGCGACGATGAGCTTCGCAACCACTATCTTCTCAAGCGCGAACCTGGAACCGACATGTAAGTGGTGCGCTTGCGGAGATACGTCGACGATGATGCGCAGATCGAGGAGATCGGCCGCTATTTTGGTCGACTGCAGCCGGTCAGCTGTTTGGTGTCGATCGAGAAGATCTTTCCTTCGGTGACCGCGATATTCGTCGCCAAACAAACGCGTCCCGTCTTGAATGTGATACGCGCGTCATAAGCGCCAGAGGCGACGTCCTGGACGAAGAGACGTTCGTCGTCATCGACAGCACCATCCTTGTCATTCTTGCATTGATCCGGCCCAAATTTGTCCGTTCCGGTCGCCGCAAGTTCGAACTTCACGATCGTCTCTCCGGTCAAATTCCAGAACCGCGTTTTTTGTCCGCCCGCGGCCTCTATCGCTCCGATACTTACTAGGCAGGCGATGCATGCAACCACGGGCCACATGAATTGTTTTAGTCTCCCTGAGACCTTCTTATTTGCCATGTGTGTTGTATCCTTTTAGAATTCTTCACGGCATCGGACAGAAAGTTCAATGCTGGGGCTTTTCGGCGCTTGCTGATCTGAAGATGGACGGCAGAAGCGGCCTTGTCGAGGCTTGTTATCGCAGACTTCGAAGGGAGGGACGTTTGGGAAAATTTTCCCGATAAAATGGGAAGCAGCTCCATCGCTATTCGGTCGGCTCTCGCTATCCTTCAGGGGTGTCCTCCTGACGCTCTCAGCGGACCCTTTGGGGGGCAGGCCGGTTCCCGTCGTGCCTGCCCCCGTTCTCGCAAATAATCCAAACGACAAATGGGGATGGAGACGTATATGCAACTTTCTCGTATGCGTGAAAAAAAATCATCCGCGTGGCGCGGCTGGTTTGCACCGGCGGCTCTCGTCGTTGCCACGGGTCTTGTCTATGGTGCCGCCGGTGCCGCTTGGGCCGACTCGGATTCCGAGGTCGTGACGGCGGCCAAAAAAGCGGCTCTCTGGCCATCTGCAGGCAGAGATCTTGGGCTCAATCGCCACAGTAATTTGTCGCAAATCAACACTGGCAATGTTTCACGTTTGCAGACGGCCTGGTCGCAGTCGACCGGTGCTCTGCGTGGCCATGAAGGGCAGCCGATTGTCGTCGAAATCGACGGCAAGCCGATGATGTTCTTCGAAAGCGCATGGCCCAATATCGTGCAGGCGCTCGACCTCTCTGATCCTGACAATCCGGTTCAGGTCTGGAACTACAATAAGACAACCGACCGCGATCTGTCGGCGGTCCCGCGCGCCTGCTGCGATACTGTCAACCGTGGCCTCAACTATGCCGACGGCAAGATCATCCTGAACACGCTCGACGGCTTCGTGATCGCTCTCGACGCCAAGACGGGCAAAGAAGTCTGGGTCGTCAAGCACGCTTATCCAGACCACGGCGAGACCGTTACCAACGCGCCTTTGATCGCTAACGACAAGGTGATCGTCGGTTTCGGCGGCGACGAATTCGCGGCCCGCGGACGCCTCGAGGCCTATGATCTCGCGACCGGCAAACTGGTGTGGCGATATTGGAGCAACGGCACCGACGACGAGGTCGGCCTGACGCCGGAAACGAATAAGGACAATCCTCAACACGGAACGGCCGGCCACGACATAAGTCTCAGCAGCTATCCGGGAGACGAATGGAAGCGCGGCGGCGGTTCGCCCTGGGCCTGGTACAGCTATGACCCTGAGCTGAAGCTCGTTTACGCGTCGACCGGCAACCCCGGCAACTGGAGCCCGACCACTCGCTGCGGTGCCACTCCCCCGACCCAGGAGGAATGCAACTCGGGCAAATGGGACAACAAGTGGTCGATGACCATCTTCGCGCGGAATGTCGAAACGGGAAAAGTCGTTTGGGCCTATCAGATGACCCCCTTCGATCAGTGGGACTATGACGGCGTCAATGAAAACATTCTCACGGACATGACCGTTGACGGAAAGCCCCACAAGACCCTCGTTCACTTCGATCGTAACGGCTTTGCCTATGTTCTCGACCGGACAAACGGCACGCTGTTGCGCGCGAACAAATTCGTGACTGTCAACTGGGCTGAGAAAGTCGATCTGAAGACCGGTCGTCCGGTCAAAGTGTACGAGCATTCGCCGCTTAAGATCGGCGTAAACACGCAGGCTTGTCCCTCGGCCATGGGCGGCAAGGACCAGCAGCCGGCGTCTGTCGATCCCAAGGAGCCGAACATCTTCTACGTGCCGACCAACAATTGGTGCATGGAAGACGAACCACAAGCCCGGACCCATACGCAGCAGGGTACGGTCTATGTATTCGCGAACGTCTACATGTATGAGGAGAAGCCTGGTATCGCCGGCAAGCTCAAGAAATTCGATGTGCTGACCGGCAAGACCCTTTGGGAAATTCCGGATCGCTATCCGAACTGGAGCGGCACGCTCAATACCGATGGTGGCCTCGTCTTTTACGGCAGTCTCGGTGGCGACTTCCGCGCCGTCGATCGCAAGACCGGTAAAATCCTTTGGCACCAAAAGCTGGGGTCAGGCATCATCGGCAATCCGATCAGCTATGAAATCAACGGAAAACAATATGTCTCAGTGTTCTCCGGAATCGGTGGCTGGATCGGTCTGCCTGTAACCGCGGGGCTCGACTTCAGCGACAAATACGGTGCGATCGGCGCCACGGCGATGGCCAAGGCGACTGAGCTGAATAAGATCCCGCAAGGCGGCATGCTTTACACTTTCCGCCTGCCGGAACGCGCCGCAGCCAAAGAATAAGTCAGAGCTATCGACGCTTTACGCTCCGCGGAGGCAAACGTCTTCGCGGAGCGGTTTCGCTTCATTCCAGTCGTTCGAACGCTGGAGTCGCGCGGTGATGTTCGTCAGGAAATATCCAATGTTTCGCGTAAGAATTTTTATCGCCCTGCGTGTGTTTCCGATTGTTCTTCTGATGAGCGCTCTCTGGCCGATCCAGAGTCTTGCCGAAAGCGGTATATCGGATCCCGCTGCAGAGGCGGCGGCCAAAGGTGCCTATGCCGATAAGGAATTCGAAGCACTGTCCCAGGCCGAGAAGGATGCCGCGAAGCAGGCCGCACGAACCACGCATTTTTCCGCGCTTCGTGTCTGCGCCGATCCCGGCAACATGCCGCTCTCCAACCAGGCAGGCGAGGGCTACGAGAATAAGATCGCCGAGGTTCTGGCCAAATCGCTCGGCGCCAAACTCTCCTACTTCTGGCGCCCCTATATCGAGCGTGGGATGACGCGCCAAACATTCGAAGAAAATGAATGCGACGTGTTGATGGATGTGCCGGCGGATTACGGCCCGGTTCTGCCGACGATTCCGATTTATCGGACGACATACGTTTTCGCCTCGCTCGCCGACAGGCACATCTCCCTCAAGAATCTCGACGATCCACAGTTGAAGAAATTGCGTGTCGGCGTTTTCGAATTGTCCGCGCTGCGTCAGGCGCTCGCCGATTATGGTGTCGTTGGAAATGTCCATGTTCACGAAGTGAGCCATGATGCCGATCTGGTTCCAGAGCATCAGCCCTGGCATCAGGTGCAGGATGTGGTTGACGGTAAACTGGATATCGCAGGCGTCTGGGGGCCGTTTGCCGGCTGGGTCAAGACCATGCGCGGCGCCCCGCTTGCGGTTCAGCCAACGAATCGCATGGACGACATTGTGCCCATGGAATTCAGCATGGCCATCGGTGTCCGCACGAACAACGCTGTTTTGAAATATGCGCTCGATTACGCGTTACGGGCGCATCAGAAGGAGATTGGTAAGATCCTGACGGATTACGGCGTACCGCTTGTTCAATGTTCCGAGTGTCTGATTGCCGGGGATATTCCTTCGCATGGGATCTATGTTGCCCCACTGGCTGCCGCCGCGAATCTAAGCAAGCCGACGCATTGGTCCGTTTCACGTCAGACGCTTGATCAGTGGTTGGCGGATGGGGCCGATATCAACGATGAATTGGCCAACGCCGTTTTGGCGAACGACGTCGATCGTGCTGCCTATCTGATCGGCAAAGGCGCCGATGTGAACAAATTGGATAATCAGGGGACGCCGCCGTTTGTGTCCGCGAGCCGGTTCGGTTGCATCGAAATGATGGCGCTCCTTCTGTCGCATGGAGCGAAGATCGATGGGCCCGATCGGGACGGATGGACAGCATTGTTGCGCGCGGTCGCCCACAACGAAGTCGCTGCGATCGGATTTTTGCTGAAGCACGGGGCGGATCCCCAGCGTGATGCGCCGGGCGGATATACGCCGCTCTCCATCGCGATCGAGGAACGGCAATTCGATGCGGCCAATGCATTGATCGAAGCCGGCGTGGACGTCAACAAGCCTGCCAGCCAATTTCGCATTACGCCGCTCATGATCTGCGCCAGCGAGCGGCCGGCAGAAAGCCGCGCGAGGCGTCTGTTACAGAAATTCGGTCCCATGGAAATCGCGCATAAATTAGTGGCGCGTGGTGCGAAAGTCGATGCCGCCAATGTCGATGGGGTTACGGCGCTGATGATCGCCGCGGCGCGCGACAATCCCGCAATGATCGGCTTGCTGATCCAGGCGGGTGCCAATCCACATCTTAAGTCGGCTACCGGCGAGACGGCGCGCGAGATTGCCGTCAAGAACGACAATCTCGCGGCTATCCGGACATTTGCTTTGCTTGACGGGCAAAAGTCCACGCGTTGATCCAATTAAATTCCGGGTTGTTCGCTCTCAGGGGAGAAAATCGAACATGAAACGTCTTGTCGGTATTGGCGCTGCCTTGTTTTTGCTTCTTGGCGTGGGCTATCTGATCGCTCCGACTTTTGCAGATGATACGGCGCCCGCGCCGGCCGTCAGCGTCCCCAAATCAAAAATCACCGGCAAGACGCCGCCCGAGGTCGTCGCCACGGCACCGAAGGGTAGTCTCCACAATCCCTATACGGACAATCCGGAAATGATCGCAGCGGGGAGGAAGCTGTATTTCAGCTATAGCTGCAATGGTTGCCATGGCGGCACCGGCGGCGGCGGCATGTGTCCGCCGCTGTCCAACGATACCTGGGTCTATGGGAGCGACGACGATACTTTGTTTCGCCTCGTCGCGCTCGGTACCGACAAATTGCAGGCAGCGGGCTATTATAGGATCGGCATGGAGAATGTCGTTGGTCCGATGCCGCAGATGGGCTCGCTCATGAAAAGCGATGATGAGCTGTGGAAGATCATCGCTTTCATTCGTTCGGTCTACAACGGCGATCCCAAACGCCGCAACTGGTGACCTCAGAGGTGTTCGTGCGGGCTCTCCAAAAACCGGCTAATTGGATCAGACTTCTCGCTCTGCTTTGCGCGGCATGCAGCGGCATCGCTGGCGCGCCCGCAACCGTCGCTGGCGCGCCCGCGACTGCGAAGATCGACATCGTCTATTTCGGCAAGTCGCGTCCTCGGATCGAGCTGCCGTCTCTCGTCGAAACCGATCCGATCGACGCCGGTGTGGCGGGAGCCAAACTCGCCACTGATGAAATCAATATAACAGGCAAATTCTTAGGCAAAGAGTTTGCCTTGCACGTTGTAACCCTGCCGGCCGGAGCAGACGTGCCAAGCCGCGCGCGCCAAATTCTTGAATCGGGGCAGACTATTATCGTGGCCGATCTTGATGCGGCCGATCTCCTTGTTCTTGCCGATCTGCCGGAGGCCAAGGATGCGCTTATACTGGATATGCGAACGATCGACGATCGTTTGCGGCAGCAGGATTGCCGGACCAATGTC
The DNA here is from genome assembly GCA_052144065.1 of Methylovirgula sp. Lineage (GTDB taxonomy): Bacteria > Pseudomonadota > Alphaproteobacteria > Rhizobiales > Beijerinckiaceae > Methylovirgula. Next base: position 24,610 of record JBKQRA010000066.1, read on the forward strand.
TTTCACCTGCTGCCGAGCCGTGCGATGCGGACGGACGCGCTCGCGCAATTCCTGATCTCGAAGAATTGGAACCATTGGTTCCTGCTGAAAAGCACAGCTCAGCAGGACGAGCTTTATGCGGAAGATATTCGTCGTTCAGCCGCGCGGTTCGGCGGCAAGATCGTTGAAAGCAGAACGTACAACTATAATCCCGGCTCACGTCGCGTCGATACAGGATTTCAGCAGATCCAACAGCAGATGCCTCTAGCGACGCAAAGCGTGCCATCTTATGATGTGCTCTTTGTTGCGGACGAAAATGATCTGTTCGGCGACTATCTTTCCTATAATATTAATGATCCACGTCCTGTCGTCGGCACTCAGGGGCTTGTTGCGACAGCGTGGGATCCGAGTTTCCAAGAATATGCTGCACTGCAGATGCAGCACAGATTCAAATTGTTCGCGCACCGCAATATGACTGAAGCCGATTATGCCGGTTGGCTTGCCCTTCGTGTTGTCGGGGAGGCGGTCATTCGCTCGGGCAAGATGTCAGCCGCTGATTTGCGGCAATTCCTCAGATCGGATCAATTCGAAGTCGCTGGCTTCAAGGGGGAACGGTTGAATTTCCGTAGTTGGGATCAGCAACTGCGGCAGCCAATTTTACTCGCTCAACCTTTGATTGTTGTTTCGATGTCGCCGCAGCAAGGCTTCCTGCACCACCGATTTTTGACCGATACGCTCGGCTTCGATCAACCGGAAACGAAATGTCACCTCAAGCCATGAAGTTCCACACGGCGATCTATGCTGGTGTGATCGTTGCGGCGGGCTTGTGCACTCACATAGCGCTGGCGAGCGAATTGTTCATCAGCAATGAACGCGATGACACGGTGACCGTTCTCGATGGGGAGACGCTCAAAATCATCAAAACCATCCCGGTCGGAGAGCGGCCGCGCGGCATCGTTATTACGCCTGACCATAAAGAGGTGCTCGTTTGCAACGGAGATACCGAAGACATTGATGTCATCGATCTTAAGACCTTGACGGTTACGCGGCACTTGCAGACCGGGCCGGATCCCGAAACACTGGCGCTGTCGCCGTCCGGTGATATCGTCTATGTCTCAAATGAAAACGATTCCATGGTTACCGTTCTGGAACGCGTAACCGGAAAGGTGGTCGCCCGCGTTCCGGTCGGCATAGAGCCGGAAGGGCTCGCCGTGAGCAAGGATGGGCGAATGGTGGTTGACGTGTCCGAGTCGACCAGCATGGCGCATTTTATCGACACTCAGAAATGGCAAGTCGTAGCGAATGTGCTGGTCGAAACGCGGCCGCGGATCGCGGAATATACGCCGAATGGGCGGGAAGTCTGGGTGTCGTCGGAAGTGGGCGGGACCGTTTCCGTCATCGACCCAATCACCTATAAAATTAGCCACAAAATAAGCTTCGAGATCGCTGGTATGCGAAGCGATTTGATATCGCCTGTGGGCGTGCGCTTTACCGCGGACGGACGGACAGCTTTTGTGGCTTTGGGGCGCGCCAATCACGTGGCGGTCGTGGACACTGCGACATACTTGGTAAAAAGCTATTTGCTCGTGGGCCAGCGCGTATGGCAAATGGCTTTCAATGGCGATGGCAGCCGCCTTTACGCCGTCAATGGCCTTACCAATGATGTCTCTGTCATAGATGTGCCGCGGCTCAAGGTCCTGCGTTCCGTTTCCGTCGGTCGGTTGCCGTGGGGAATAGCTGTGCTACCGTGAGAAATAGCGCGGTCGCGCAAGATCCTCTCCCAGCGTGCGACGAGAATTGCGGCAGAGCGGCGGCGGCGGATGCCGGTCGATTGCGGAGCGTCAGCGATGTCGATTAAGCACCGCCTCATCCTGGCGATCATGATCGTGCTGGGCATCTGCGTATCGATTGGCAGTCTGCTCACCTATTTCTATGCGATTGCGAAGGTGCGCACGGAAATGCAGGCGGCGATCTCCGTTGGCACCCATATCGTGGAAAATGCCTTGGATGATTCGGAAGAAATCATCAATTCGCGCCGCCGATTGCGGCTGGTGGTGGGCGATTTCGACGGAGACCGGCATCTTACGGCATCTCTGGTGACCGATAAGAACATTTTGCTTGCTGTCTCGACGCCACTCAGCCCTGATGACCCGG
>JBKQRA010000067.1:0-4098 GCA_052144065.1 Methylovirgula sp.
GCCGCCGCGGCGGCGGCGCTTGGCCTCGTCGAAGGCACAGCCGCGGAAGCTACCGCACCCAAGGGCCTGCAGTTTGGGCCAGCGACCCCGTTCTCTTTCGATCTTCTCAAGGACGAGGCGCGCAAGCGCGCGAAGGATCCCTATGTCGGGCCGCCGCGTCCCGCGCCGGACATCGTCGGCAAGATCGATTATGAAGCCTGGGGCAAGATCAAATTCGACATCGATCAGGCGCTCTATGCGAAAGGCCCCGGCCAATTCCCGGTGAGCTTCTTCCATCTCGGCATGTTCTTCGCCAAGGCGGTTGCGATGCATGTCGTGGAGCAGGGCGAGGCGCGCGAGATCATCTACGATCCGCGCTATTTCGAGATGCCTTCGGATTCGCCGGCCCAGCATCTGCCGAAAGGCGCGGGCTTCGCCGGCCTGCGCATTCAGGAAGCGCGCGACAATACGGTCTATGATTGGCACAAGAACGATTGGGTCGCCTTTATCGGCGCCGACTATTTCCGCGCCATCGGCGCCTTGCATCAATATGGCATTTCCTGCCGCGCCATCGCGCTCGACGTCGCGGTCGCCGACCGGCCGGAGGAATTCCCCGACTTCACCCGTATCTATATCGATGAATCCGGTCCGCAGAACGGCTTGACGCTCTATGCGATGCTCGAGGGTCCGTCGATCGTCGGCGTCTGCAAGATCGAAGCGATCCGCGGTAAGGGCGTGACGATGAACATAGATCAGATGTTCTGTCTGCGCCGCGACATCGCCCGCTTCGGCGTCGCGCCTTTGACGTCGATGTATTGGTTTTCGGAAGTGATCAAGCCGACGGCGGTGGATTGGCGCCCCGAAGTGCATGATTCCGACGGGCTCTCGATGTGGACCGGCCGCGGCGAGCGCCTTTGGCGGCAGTTGAACAATCCTCCGCATATCATCGCATCGGCGTTTCTCGATGAGAATCCGCGGGGCTTCGGCCTGATGCAGCGCGACCGCAATTTCGATCATTATCAGGATGGCGTCTATTACGATCGCCGTCCGAGCCTCTGGGTCGAGCCCAAGGGCCAATGGGGCAAGGGATCGATCCAACTCGTCGAAATTCCGACCGATGACGAGATCCACGACAATATCGTCGCCATGTGGGTGCCGGAGAAGCCGGCCGCCACGGGCGATGAGATCAACATTGCCTATGGCCTCTATTGGCTTGCCGACGAGCCCTATCCGAGCGAACTCGCGCGTTGCGTTGCCACGCGCCTCGGCAATGGCGGCCAGCCGGGCAAGCCGCGGCCGCGCGGCGTGCGCAAATTCATGGTCGAATTTCTCGGCGGCCCGCTCGCCAACCTGCCCTATGGGGTGAAGCCGGAGCCGGTGCTCTGGGCTTCGCGCGGCACCTTCTCCTATATCTACACGGAAGCGGTGCCCGACGACGTGCCCGGCCATTGGCGGGCACAGTTCGATCTGACGGTCGGAGGAGCGGATCCGGTCGAGATGCGGCTCTTCCTGCGCACCGGCAATAAGATTTTGAGCGAGACCTGGATGTTCCAGTATCATCCCTTCGTCGAGTGCCAGACGACGTGCTATCCGAAGGTCGGATCGGAATGAGGCATCTCTCGATATCGTGGGATGACTTGGTGGGATAACTTGGCGTGAGGTGCCGCCTTAGAAGAGGCCGGCTGTGCAAGGGGGCGATTATGGCGGCAAAACGCGCGCTGGCGAAATTTTCCATCCTGCCGGTGATGGCCCTTGCGGTGACAGTTCTCGCGCTGATGGCGAGCGTCGAGAGCAGCAAGGCGCAGGGAACCGCGATCGGCAAGCCCTGGCTCTTCGGCGAGGGTATCGCCTGCGATGCCGGCCAATTGCCCTGGCGGACCGTCTGGTACGGGCATTTTTCCGGTGGCCAGGCGCATTATGAGCGTGGCGCGCCGCAGGTCGATTTCGTCTGGGAAGACCGCAAGCTTTGCTTTCCCTCGCGCCGCGCATGCCTTGCCTGGCAGCGGGCCGAACATCGCGCCTTCCATCGCGTCGCAGGCTATGTCAGCTGCCTGCGCCTGCGCTGAGGGCTGCCCCCTGTTTAAACTTTTGTAAGGCGAGGCCTTCTCGGATGCCGGCGAGTGGCGGGCGTCTCGGCGCGTGCCTATCTCAGAGGGTGCTGCCGTCCGCGCGGAAACGGTCAAATTTCATTTGTGCAAAGCGTGGACAATGGCGGGGACGACATTCTGCCGAAAGGTGCGCTGACGCATAGTCCGCAAAGCTTCCGATCGATAAGCCGCAATCGCGTGCGTTCGCGATCTGCCAAGGAAATCTAAGCCCAAGGAAATCTACGATGTTCGATAGGCTCAAGAGTTTCATGGCGGATCTGTCCGGCGCTCCGGGGCAGCGCGAATTCGGTCCTGACGATTACCGTCTCGCCGCCGCCTCTCTGCTGGTCCATCTCGCGCATGCCGATGGCGTCATCGCCGCCGCCGAGTTGCGGCATCTGCGCGAACTCATCGGCCAGAATTTCGAGCTCGATCCGCAGGCGACGACGCGGCTCATCCGCTCGGCCGAAGCGAGCGACCGCGAGGCGGTCGACTTCTATCACTTCACCAACATTCTCAAGCGGACGCTCGACGAAGCTGGCCGGATGCAGATCATCGCCATGATGTGGGAGATCGCCTTCGCCGACGGCAATGTGCATGAGCTCGAGGAAAATATCGTCGCGCGCATCGCCGAACTTCTCGGCGTCTCGCTGCATGACCGTTTGCGGCTGCGCCAGCAGGCCGCTGTCGAGCGGGCCCGCGAAACCGTCTTTGAAGGGCCATGGGCGCAGCGGCTTGCCGGAGAAAACGGATGACCGCCCCCCGGCCGGTCACTCTCGTCACCGGCGCTTCGGGCGGCATTGGTGCCGATCTCGCCCGTGTCTTCGCCAGCCATGGCCATGACCTCATGCTTGTGGCGCGCAGCGCCGACAGGCTCGAAGCCCTCGCCGACGAGATCGCCGCCACCGGTCGGCCGCGGCCTCTGGTGCTGCCTTGCGATCTGACGAGCCCCGATGCCGTCGACAAGATCGCGGCCTTCCTCGAAGCGACGGGTGCCGTCCCTGACATCCTCGTCAACAATGCGGGCTATGGCCTCTTGGGCGATGTGGCCGATCTCGATCCCGCAGCCCAGCTCGGCATCGTCGATCTGAATGTGCGGGCGGTCGTCGCCCTCACGCTGCGCCTGCTGCCGGGCCTGCGCGCCCGCAAGGGCAAGATCTTGAATGTCGCCTCGGTCGTCGCCTTCTTCCCCGGCCCCGGCATGGCGATCTATTACGCCTCGAAAGCCTTCCTTCTATCCTTCGGCCAAGCGCTGTCGGAGGAATTGGGCTCCTATGGATGCACGGTGACGACGCTCTGCCCCGGCGTGACGACGACTGATTTTCAGGCGCGCGCCGGCTTCACGCCCGACCTTGGCATCATGAAGTTCGGAACAGCCAGTTCGGGCGCCGTCGCAGCGACCGGCTATGCGGCGCTGATGGCCGGCCGCCGCGTCGCGATCCATGGTCTCGCAAATAGAATTTTATGCTTTTTCGCGCCGCTCACTCCGTCTGCCATACTCTTGCCGGTCATTGCCGTCATGCAGAAGAAGAAGGTCGGCAAGCTTTGAGCGATGCGTAACGACGCACCTAAGTCTTGACCGGCTCAGTGTGTTTGCGTCATTTTTGTAAAATGTCCCAGCGATTCGAGAAACGCAGGGTCGCGATTATCCTGCATCAAGAACATTCGACGCCGGGCCGCATCGGGCGGCTATTGCGCGCGCAAGGTTTCGAGCTCGACATTCGCCGGCCGCGGTTCGGCGATCCGCTTCCCGAAACCCTTGAGGATCATGCCGGCGCCATCATCTTCGGCGGTCCGATGAGCGCCAATGACGAAGACGATTGGCTGATCCGCGAGATCGAGTGGATCAAAGTGCCGCTCAAAGAAGACAAGCCGCTGCACGGCATTTGTCTCGGCGCGCAAATGCTGGCGCGCCATCTCGGCCATCGCGTCTATCCGCATCCAGACGGCAAGGTGGAGTTCGGCTATTATCCGATCCTGCCGACCGAGGCCGGCCACGGACTTTGCGCCTCGCCTTTCCCAGACAAGGTCT
>JBKQRA010000068.1:0-6908 GCA_052144065.1 Methylovirgula sp.
CGCCTATATTCGCAAGGCGCTCGAAATCCCCCTGGCGCTCATCATCGATTTCGCCTGGCCGAAGCGACGGATTCTCGAAATCTATCTGAACATCGCCGAATGGGGCGACGACGGAATTTTCGGCGCCGAGGCGGCTTCAGAAACCTATTTCCATAAAAGCGTTCGCGATCTCGATCAGAGCGAGGCGGCTTTGCTGGTGGGCGTGTTGCCCGACCCGCAGGACCGCGATCCGCGCCACCCCGATCACGCTCTACTCGCGCATGCGCGCGTCGTGACGACGCGTCTCCATTACGGCAGTCCGCGCCTCTCCTGCCTGCGTTAGCCCTCATATTTGAGGAGACTCTCGCGCAAAGCGGAAATGTCCTTCTGCAGTTTGATCAGCGCGTCGATCGAGAAGCCGGTCGCCTCCAATATGCATGAGGGAATATCGCGCGCCTTCGCTTGCAGCTCGCGGCCGGCTTTCGTCAGCCGCACGCGCACTTGCCGCTCGTCCGCCGGATCACGGCTGCGGGTCAGATAGCCCACGCTTTCCAGACGCTTCAGAAGCGGCGTCAGCGTGCTCGATTCGAGAAAGAGCTTTTCGCCGAGACTGCCGACCGTCTGGTCGTCCGTTTCCCAGAGGGCAACCATGACGAGATATTGCGGATAGGTAAGACCGAGGGCATCGAGCAGCGGCTTGTACACGCGGTTGAAGGCGTGGCCGGCCGAATAGATGGCAAAGCAGAGAAAGTCCTTGAGGGCAGGGGCTTCAGGCAGCTCGGCAAGAGTGGTGGGCACGGGAATCTCCAGTCCTGCATAAAATATATCGTACACGATCTTATCGCAAGCGCTTGACAACAGATAAGCGCCGACCTAATTAGATCGTACACGATTTAATCGTGAGCATATTAAATGAAAGGCCGATCGTCGGCTTCGCTTGAGAAGGGAAAATGCCATGTCTGTCGATGTCCTCTACCGCACCTCTGCCCGCGCTACCGGCGGCCGCGACGGCCATTCGGGTACTCTGGACGGCAGTTTCGACGTCAAGCTCTCGACGCCGAAAGAACTCGGCGGGGCCGGCGGCAGCGGCGCCAATCCGGAGCAGCTGTTCGCCTCGGGCTATGCCGCCTGCTTTCTAAGCGCGATGAAGTTCGTCGCGAGCCAGGGCGGCGGCATCAAAGTGCCGGCGGATGCGGCCGTTACGGCGACTGTCGGTGTCGGGCCGCGCTCGGATGGCGGGTTCGGGCTGGAGATCGGCCTTGAAATCTCACTTCCCGGTGTTGCGCGGGGCGAGGCCGAGGCGCTTGTCGAAAAGGCGCATCGGGTTTGCCCCTATTCCAATGCGACCCGGAACAATGTGGACGTGAAGCTGACGGTGATCTAACGAGATGCGACTATGGGCGTCCGAAGGTTTGTTCTCTCGGATGCCCTGACGCGCGGCCTTCTGCGCAAGATTTCGAAGCGCTAGGGGTAGCCAGAGTGGCTGATCCATAGTAAGAGCGCGTCTTTCCATTCGCTTGCCTGGCTGGCGCCGGGTCTGATTGAGCGCAGTCAGCGCTGGGAGTTCCCATGGCCGTTCCGAAAAGAAAAACCTCCCCGATGAAACGGGGTTTCCGCCGCTCGGCGGATGCGATCGCCGCGCCGACTTATGTCGAGGACAAGGATTCCGGCGAGCTGCGCCGCCCGCATCATATCGATCTGAAGACCGGCATGTATCGCGGCCGCCAGGTGCTGAAGCCTAAGACCGCTGAGCAGGAATAAGCCGAGCAGGGGAATGATCTGCCAGAGGGGAGGGCGCTGCTAGGCGCCCCCTCAGGTCAAATACTGGCCGCCATTGGCGGTCAGCGTCGAACCGGTGATGAAGCCCGCTTCATCCGCGACCAGGAAGACGACGCAGCGCGCGATTTCTTCGGGCTCGCCGAGTCTTCCGACCGGGATCAGCGGTAGCACCGATTTTTCCAAAACCTCCTGCGGCACGGCTTTCACCATATCGGTGGCGATATAGCCGGGGCAGACCGCATTCACCGTAATGCCCTTATTGGCTGTTTCCTGCGCCAGCGCCTTGGTGAAGCCAATGTCGCCTGCTTTGGACGCCGAATAATTCGTCTGGCCGCGCTGCCCCTTCTGCCCATTGATCGAGGAAATATTGACGATGCGGCCGAAGCCGCGATCGCGCATGCCTTCGATCACCGGGCGGGTCATGTTGAACAGCGAATTGAGATTGGTATTGACGACGTCGTACCACTGCTCCGGCGTCATCTTGTGAAACAGGACGTCGCGCGTGATGCCGGCGTTATTGACGAGAATATCGACGGGACCGAGATCGGCGGCGACGCGGGCAAGCCCATCGCTGCAGGCGGCATAATCGCCGACATTCCATTTATAGACGGGAATGCCGGTCTCGGCCTTGAATGTGGCGGCCGCCTCATCATTGCTGGCATAGACCGCCGCAACGCGATGGCCGCGCGTGGCCAACGCCTTGCTGATGGCCGCGCCGATGCCGCGCGTGCCGCCGCTCACCACCGCCACACGAGCCATTGATTTCGCCCCTCTCGTTGTCGCCTCAAAGAAGGCGGGCCGCAGCTTCGCCGCCGCGGTCTCGTCTTGCAACTCGGGGAAGTACCGGACTTAGCGTTCGACGGTGAGCGCGATCCCCATGCCGCCACCAATGCACAGCGTTGCCAAACCTTTGTGAACGCCGCGCCGTTGCATCTCATGCAGCAGCGTCACGAGAATGCGGGCGCCCGAAGCGCCGATCGGATGACCGATGGCGATGGCGCCGCCGTTCACATTCACAATCGACGGGTCCCAGCCCATGTCCTTGTTGACCGCGATGGCTTGCGCGGCAAAGGCCTCATTGGCTTCGACGAGGTCGAGATCCTTCACCTTCCAGCCGGCTTTTTCCAGCGCCTTGCGCGCCGCCGGGATCGGGCCCGAGCCCATGATCGCCGGATCAACGCCGGCGGTCGCCCAGGATACGACGCGGGCGAGGGGCGTGAGGCCGCGGGCCGCTGCTTCATCAGCACTCATCAGGACGAGCGCTGCGGCGCCGTCATTGATGCCGGACGCATTGCCGGCGGTGACGGTGCCATCCTTGGAGAAGGCGGGCTTCAACTTCGCCAGACCGTCGATCGTCGTGCCGGCGCGGATATATTCATCGGCATCGACAACGATATCGCCTTTCCGGCTTGGAACGGAGACGGGCACGATCTCGTCGACGAAGCGGCCGGCCTTCTGCGCCGCCTCGGCCTTGTTCTGCGAGCCGAGCGCGAAGCGATCCTGCTCCTCGCGGCTGATCTGCCATTTGGTGGCAACGTTCTCGGCCGTCTGGCCCATGTGGTAGCCGTGGAAGGCGTCGATCAATCCGTCGCGCAGCATGGAGTCGATGAATTTGACATCGCCCATCTTGGTGCCGGCGCGCAGATGCGCGACATGGGGGGCGAGCGACATGCTCTCCTGGCCGCCGGCAACGATGATTTTGGCATCGCCATTGGCGATCTGTTGCATGCCGAGCGCGACGGCGCGCAGGCCCGAGCCGCAGACCTGATTGAGGCCCCAGGCGGTCTTGTCCTGCGGGATGCCGGCCTTGATGGCGGCCTGGCGGGCGGGGTTCTGGCCTTCGCCGGCGCAGAGGATCTGTCCCAGAATGACTTCATCGACGTCGGCGGCGTCGACTTTGGCGCGCTGGAGCGCACCGGTGATGGCCGCCACGCCGAGATCATGCGCCAATACATTGGCGAACGCCCCATTGAACGAGCCGACTGCTGTGCGGGCAGCGCCGACGATCACGGTATCGCGCGACATCCAGTTTCCTCTCCTGCTAAGGACCCGGTCGGCTTTTAGCCGCCGTTCCGGCTAACGGTTTTGATCTTTCTCAAGCGTGCTCCCAATGGTCAAGCGCCGCCGCAGAGGCTTTCGGCGGATGCCATGAAATTGCATTTTCGCTTTTTGGCAAAGCGCCTTATGCTTTGGGGGAGGCCCCTCAAGAAGGCCGACACAAAGCGCGCCGCACAGAAAGCGCTCCTAGAACAAGGTGTTGATCGTCCATGGCCAACGACAAGCAACCAATCACGATCAAGAAATATGCGAACCGGCGCCTCTATAATACGGGCACAAGCGCCTATGTGACGCTCGAAGATCTCGCCGAAATGGTGAAACGCGGCGAGGACTTTCTCGTTTATGACGCGAAAACGGGCGAAGACATCACGCGATCTGTATTGACGCAGATCATCTTCGAGCAGGAAGGCAAGAACGGCCAAAGCCTGTTGCCGATCACCTTTTTGCGCCAGCTCATCCGCTTCTATGGCGACAGCATGCAGATGCTGGTGCCGAGCTATCTCGAATTCACGATCGACAAGCTCACCAAGGAGCAGCAGAAGTTCCGCGATCAGTTCGCGAGCGCCTTCGATACTTCGGCTTTTCCGAGCCCGACGCGGCAGATGTTTGGCTCGCTTGAAGAGACGGCGCGCAAGAACATGGCGATGTTCAGCCAGGCGCTCACGATGTTCTCGCCGTTTGCGCGAACGGCGACGCCGCAGGCTGAGGGGACGACCGAGCCCGAGCCGAAATCCGATCTCGAGGATATGAAGCGGCAGCTCGACGATTTGCAAAAGCGGCTCGAAGGATTGAGCCCGAAGGACGCTACGCCGCCGAAAGACGAGTAGCGCTCAGCCGACGACATTGCGCAGCGGCGGCATCAGCGCTTCCGCTTGCGCGCCGTCGGTGTTCGGCAACTCGGATTTCGGAAGGATGGTCTGCGCCGGGCTGAAATAATGCCCTTGCAGATAATCGACGCCCCAGTCTTTCAGGAGCGCTACGGATTCCGCATCCTCGACCCATTCGGCGACCATCGGAATGCCGAGATGACGCGCGAGTTCGACAAGCGTGCGCACGAAGAATCGATCGTCTTCCGAGCGCGCTAGATTCTGAATGAAGGCGCCGTCGATCTTCAACAGATCGAAGCGCAGATTGCGCAGATTGCGGAACGAGGTGTGGCCCGAGCCGAAGTCGTCCATCGCGACTTTCACACCACAGTCCTTCATTGCGACAATGGCGTGACGGATTGCTTCGAGATCGGCGATGGCGCAGGTCTCGGTGATTTCGATCGTCAGTCGCTCGGCGACACCATTGCGATAGGCGCAAGCTGCGCGCAGCCGATCCGGCCAATGAATATCGAGGACGGTCGCGCCCGACGCATTGATCGCGAGCCGCAAATTCGGATCTTTCGCGAGCTCCTGGACGGCGAGTTCGAGCACGCGGTGATCGATGAGCTGGACGAGGCCGGTCTTTTCCGCAACCGGCAGGACATCGGCCGGCAGGATCAGCGTGCCGTCTTCCTGGACGACGCGCATCAGGGCTTCATGGAAGGCGGTCTCGCCGGTCTCGACCGCGATGATCGGCTGCAAGACCAGAACGATGCGCGATTGATTGAGCGCCGCAAGAATGCTGTCCGAGACGTTCTGGATCTGCAGACGCGCGTCATGCCGCACGAGGCTCTCCGTGTAGGCGACGAAGCGATCATGCGAAAAGCGGCGGGCGGCTTCGAGCGCTTCCTCGGCATGGTAGAAAAGCGCCTGGACGGTACGACCATGCTGCGGCGCGACCACGCCGCCGATCCGCACCGATGCGGCGATGCGGCCAGCCGCGGTCTGCAACGGTTCGTTCAAGATCGCCTCGAGGAAGCGCTGCGCGGCGATCTCCATCTGCTCCGCCGTGCACTCTTCGAGAAGCAGGGCGAATTTATTACCGGCGTAACGCGCGACGACATCGGTCGCGCGGATATGCGCCTTCAGCCGTCCCACGGCGGCAGCGATGACTTCATCGCCGATGTCATAGCCATAGCTGCGATTGAGGCCGGCGAGATTGTCGACGCCGACGAGCAGAATGGCGAAACTACTGCCCTTGCGGTGTGTCTTGGCCAGCAGCGCATCAACCTGGTCTTTGAAGTGATTGCGGTTCAAGGCCCCGGTCAGCGGATCGCAATGTGATTGCTGGGCGAGCTGACGCTCCGCTTCATAGCGATCGGTGATGACCCGAACCGTGCCATGCGCATGCGCCGGGCGCCCGTCGGTGCCGGCGAACCAGCGGCCATTGTCCTCGATCCAGATCAGCGTGCCGCGGCCACCTGATTGCGGCGGCCGATCTACCAAGCCATAGACGACGCGGTAGGAAACGCCACGGCCGATATCCGGCTCATGCCCGTCCATGATCGCTTCATAGCGGGAGGAGGGGCTGGCGGAAGAAAGATATTCGGCGAAGGCGCGTCCGGTCGTGGCCGCCGCGAAGCCGGGAAAGTTCAGGACGTCGGCGACATTCGGGCCGAAGATGAGCTGATCGGACACAAGGTCCCAATCGTAAACGACTTCGCCGATCGAGCTTAGGATCGATCGCGGATCGAGCGTTGCGTCTTGGCTAGCTGCATCGCGCGCATTGGCGGGATCACGATCGGAAAGTGTCTGCGGCGCAGCCATGATTTGCCCTCGGCGACATCGGCATCGCGCGTCAACCCGGTCGTGAACCTTGAAAAGGTCAAACTTGGCCGCAAGCCGAATTTCTGCACCGCAGCGCTATCAGCTCAGCGTTAAGAAGCTCTATAGATTGCAATTTATTCGGCGGCGGCCGAAAGCATAGAAACTTACAATATTTCAAAGTGTTGAGGCGCATCAGGGGCGCCGGCGTCGGGTAAAATTATTCAGGCTTCCAGTCGGGCGGCGCCATTTCGAAGCCGCTAAACTCGAACCCCGGCGCGACGCTGCAGCCGACAAGGCTCCAGCCTCTAGTGGATCGAATCTAACGCTTGGTTCCCTCGTCTGACGGCGGCGATGATTTTGTCTGGGTCCGCTGTCCAAGTGAAGGGCTTTGACTCCGCATTGTGCTCGTCGAGGAAGCGGTTGATGGCGGCCTGGAGATCGGCGATCGAACGGAAGACG
>JBKQRA010000069.1:0-17142 GCA_052144065.1 Methylovirgula sp.
GTCAAAGCCCTTCACTTGGACAGCGGACCCAGACAAAATCATCGCCGCCGTCAGACGAGGGCACCAAGCGTTAGATTCGATCCACTAGATCATTTGCCGGTCAGGTTTTTGTTGGCCCATCGGCACCATGCAGCGAAGCCCGCGTAAGGCGATGCTCCAAGGCGGCGCGCTCGCACGGCGCGGCAATACCCTTGATTGGCCGCGTCGACTATGCCGTTTGAAAAGGGACGACGGCATTGGTTGCCGCCGCCAACTGATTGCGCCTCCGTTGAGAAGCACGCTCGTGAGAAGCTTACTTCTGTACATCACCGGGCATGGGAGCGACCACAGGCGCAGGATTGGCCGGATCAAGTGGCTTGGCCACAGCTGGATTGATCTCAGGCTGAGTCGGCGGCGCAACTTGCGGCTTGTCCGTCTTCGGAGCGCTAGAGGCGGACTTGATCGGGGGGGTGATCATCAGGATGATTCCTTGAAGTTCATTATTCCGAGATGGCGGGCGCCAAAGCGGCCTTCACACAAAATATTTTCGATCGCGCCGAAGACTTTCATGCGTTAAAACGACTTTAGAAAAAGTCACAGAGGCCAGCTAAATACGCTTTACTGCAACTTTACCTGTCTCTGAGTAACTCAGATAGGTATAGTTCTCTAAAATTACTAGGGCGTTATAAAAATCTATTTTGTAACAAATGACAACTGCGTAACGCAACCTTGGCTAAACCGTCTCACCCATCACTGCGATATCGTCGAGACCGGCAACGAAAGCTTGCGCTTCAAGAACCGCGCTCAGGTCTGAGTCCGTTCCCTCATAATCCGCGCTTGCCGGCCTTGCCGGCCCTTCGCAACCCCGACCAGCGCCGGGCCGGGCAGCGCTATCATCCATGCAGAATAGGGGGCAATGTTGCGCGCCGATCAGGGGTCAATATTCAACGCCGATTGACAAAGATAGGGCAGAATGGCTCGCTGAGCCGGCGAGCGTTGGTCGTTGACAGTAAACAGCGCCATAATTTCGAGCCTTTCCCGGTGGCGTGGGGCAGGCGAATGGCGAGGTAGTAATAAACACCGCCTTGCCTGCGGCGGAGGTAGGTGAATTTCGGCATGGTCGCAGCGCCCATATTGGCAGCGCCGCTGAGCTACGGGGGTGTGCTACACAGTGGTGTCCTGTAGCACAGCGGCGGGAGTGCCACTGGGCAATTGGATCTTTGGATTCAAGCAGTTAGGTCTGGCACCGCTGGTGGTAGCGGAGGAGGGACTCGAACCCCCGACACAAGGATTATGATTCCTCTGCTCTAGCCGGCTGAGCTACTCCGCCCCAGAGGCTTTGGCACGGTTCGATCCGCGTTTGTTAAGCCGCACTTGGAGGCTCGGGGGTATAGGCCGCAGCTGCCGAAAGTGTCAAGGCGCGCGGCGCGTCAATGGCGGCCGGCGGCTGCCAGAAATGGCGCATCGGCGTGGGTCATCGCCTGCGCCGCCGATTCCGTCGCGCTGATGAAACCGCCGCCCAAAACCCGTGCATCGGTTAGATCGGAGGCATAGAAGACGCAGGCCTGCCCGGGCGCAACGCCGTCTTCGTCGGAGGCGAAATCGACATAGGCGTCATCGCCGTCAAGATGAAGGAAGCCGGGCACCGGCGGCCGCGTCGAGCGCACGCGGACGAAGAGGTCGCGGCCGTCGCGGGCGAGATCATCGAGCGTGCCGTCGCCGATCCAGTTCAATTCGCGCAGCCGCGCGCGGCGGGTCGCCAGCGCCGAGCGCGGGCCGACGACCACCTCGGCCTTCGACGCGTCGAGCTTCACGACATACAGCGGCTCGCCCGCGGCGGCGCCATGGGCGCTGAGGCCGAGGCCGCGTCTCTGGCCGATCGTATAATGGATGACGCCCGCATGATTGCCGAGCACCCGGCCGTCGATATGGACGATGTTGCCGGGCACGGCGGCCTCGGGCCAGATCCGCTCGATGAAGTCGCTGTATTTGCCGGCCGGCACGAAGCAGATGTCCTGGCTGTCGGCCTTGTCGGCGACGAGCAGGCCATAGCGATGCGCGAGCTGGCGCACTTCGGCCTTCTGCATCTCGCCCAGCGGAAAGCGCAGCAGTTCGAGCTGCGTCTTCGTGGTGGCGAAGAGGAAATAGCTCTGGTCGCGGCCCGAATCCTGGGCGCGATAGAGTTCGCGGCCGCCGAGGCCATCGGGACGCGACGAGACGTAGTGGCCGGTGGCGAGCACATCGGCACCGAGGTCGCGCGCCGTGTCGAAGAGATCGGCGAATTTGATCTCGCTGTTGCAGGAGATGCAGGGGACCGGCGTCTCGCCCTCCGCATAACTGCGGGCGAAGCGGTCGATCACCTTCTTGCGGAAGCGCTCTTCGTAATCGAGCACATAATGCGGGATGTCGAGCTGCGCCGCGACGCGGCGGGCATCGTGAATGTCCTGGCCGGCGCAGCAGGCGCCCTTGCGGTGCTCCGCATCGCCGTGATCGTAGAGCTGTAGAGTGACGCCGATGACCTGATAGCCTTGCTCCTTCAGGAGCGCTGCGACGACGGAGGAGTCGACGCCGCCCGACATGGCGACGACAACCCGCGTCTCGGCCGGCGGCTTCGCCAGATCGAGGCTATTGCGAAAGTTGGGTGCCTGCGGGTCGCTCATCAGGTCTACTCGTCGCGCCGAGCATGGGCTTGGCGCTCCCTATCCAGCTCAGATCCTTCACCGGCTGAGCCCTATAGGCCATATTGGCATGAAGACGCCGCAATTCGAGACCGGCGCGACGTATTCCGCCGCCGATCTTCGCGGACGCGGCAGCGCATCATCTAAATCACCCCGAGGCAGCGAATGCAATCTGCGAATGGTCGCCGCCAACGGTCGGACGCGGGCAGGTAGGCGATTCGGGCCGCGTCAAAGGTTTCGTTTAGAATTTGCCAACGAATATTAATGATCTGACAATAAGTTGTGCCATGACGGCACGAATGCTCAAGCAACGCTCAATCAATTTCTAAACAATTACCTAATATCTGAAGAACATCTTACGCAAAAGCCCTTCGACGGCTTAGGTCATTCTTAAACTACCTTTTCTATTATGCGAATACGACAGCGTAAGTTGAGTAGGTGAGTTCTAAAAATGGTCGAACCGCACCGCCCGAAAGTCAAATATGTGATCGGGCCAGATGGCAGCCCCCTTACCGTGGCCGATTTGCCGCCCGTAACGACGAAGCGCTGGGTCATTCGCCGCAAGGCCGAGGTCGTGGCTGCGGTGCGCGGCGGCTTGATCTCGCTCGAAGAGGCGTGCAGCCGCTATGCGCTGACCGTCGACGAATTTCTCTCGTGGCAGATGTCCATCGATCAGCACGGCCTCGCTGGGCTGCGGACGACCCGCCTTCAGCAATATCGCCTCTAATGGCGTTTTAAGATCCGCACCCAGCGGATCTTAAATTACGACACGCCAGCCGGCGTATGTCCCGCATCTTTGCGTTGATCCGGCGTTGTTCCATCGAGGGGCTTTCCCGCGACCACATCCTTGTGGGTGATCGCTTCGGCGAGCTTGCGCCGTTCGAATTGCACGATCACCACGATCGCGAAGACCAGCGGCAAGATCAGATAGAACATGCGGAAGACCAAAAGTGCGGTCAGCACTTTGACCGGTGCGACCGCCGGCATCGCCTTGATGAACAGAAGCTCGAAGACGCCGAGGCCGCCGGGCGCATTCGACGCCAGCGCCGCCGAGAAAGAGGCGAGGAAGACGGCGAGGACAGCGAAGAAGCCCGGATTGCCGTGCTGCGGCAGCACGAAATAGATGATGCCGGCGGCGCCGAGCAGTTCCATCGAGGCGGCGAGAAACTGCCGTATCGTAATGCCGGGACGCGGATAGTCGATGCGAAAACTCCCCAGCCGAAACGATGGCAGCCGGAAGATCGAGCCGGCGGCATAGGAGCCGACCACGCCGAGGCAGATGAGTCCGAGCGTCCGCGCCGTCGCCGGATTGGTCAGCATGTCGGGCAAAAGGCCGCCGAGACGGCGCAGCTGGGCCGGATCGAAGACGAGAATCAGGCCGCCGATGAGCAGCACGCCGAGGCCGAAGGTTAGCGAGCAGAGACCGACCAAAATGGTGATTTCGCCGGGCGTAAGGCCTTTGCTTGTATAGGCGCGGTAACGGACCATGGCGCCTGACAGGACCGAGGCGCCGATGTTGTGGGCCAGCGCATAGGTCGTGAAGGAGCAGAGCGTGATGAAGGTCCAGGAGATGTGCTTCACGCCGAGATGCAGCAAAGCGATCCGGTCGTACCAGGCAAGCGCGGCATAGGCGATCAACGTCGAGAGGAGCGCCAGCGCCAGCCGGTCCGGCGGCAGGGCGCGGATATCCGCCCAGAGCTTTGTCCCGACTTCTTCACCCTGAAATTGCCGATAGAGGAGGAAGATCGCCGCGCCGACCGCGGCCACGCCGATCACAGGCCAGACGAATTCGAAAAACCGCTTCATAGGCCTCCCTGGGCGTCGTTCCAGGCCTGCAGCGTCCGCCTTCAGCCGGCCCCCCGATGCTTGCCTTAGACGTCGGGCCGATCGATGGCGGGTTCGGTTTATCCGCGAACCGGTGACAGTAGCAAGTATCGCCTGAGACGGCGTCGCGTCTTCCCGGTCAAGTTGCGCTCTTTTGCGCATGCGAAGACGCCGCCGCGTCGCGGCAGAATAGCGCCAATCGTGCAGCAAATATGGTGCGACCGCCGCCGGGTTCAGGCCTGAGCGGCGCGCAGGCCGAGTTCGAGACCATGCGCGGGCTCTGCGAGTTCGTTCGCACGTTCCATCGCCTTGTCGCGGCCTTCGAGGTTCTGGACCTTGCCAAGCTCGGAGAGCGCCTCGTCGAGGGCGGTCTTGGCGTCATCGAGCTGGCCGCGCAATTCGCTGCTTGAGCGCAGCAGATTGTCGCGGCGGGCACGGGCGGCGCGGGCATAGGTCGGATAGGCGAAATGGGTCAGATCGGCGATACCGGCGCGCTGCTCTTCGAGTGCGATCTCCCGGTCGAGATCGGTCGCCATGCGGGCGAATTCGCCGATCATCGATTCGATTTGCGCGAGTCGGCGCCGTTTTTCCTCGACGTGAAAACGCTTCAGCCGGACGAGGGAATCCCGCGATTTCATCATAATGCAGCTCCGAAGCGCAGACTTTCTCTGCTCTCTTTTGATACCCAACGCGAGACCCATTCACTATGGCCGACTAAAGTTGCCGGTTTCTTACTGAATTGACGGCGTCGGAGTCCGAGGCAAAAGATCCCGACTCTCGAAGGGGTTGGGCAAGCTTGGCCGCGGCAGGTGACCTCCACGCAAGCCTGTATATTGTAGACCGGATGGTGATTCGCGTGCCGCGTAACGCGTCATTAACCTGAAAGCTTAACAATTCGTCCCAAGGGGCATGTACCGATCGGCCGCGTCGGCCGCCTGCGGGCTCGCACATGCAAAAATATGAATCGGGCGGAGCCCAGTGTCTCGGAGCGGCGGTAGTATGGAATGATTTTGTTAACCATTGATCGTTAACTTTAAGAAATTGGTTCGGAGCGGTTTGTTCGAGGGCACTCGTAACAGGTCGCGCCGAAAGCGGGATGGGACGGGTCTCGCTTCACGGGCGAACCAACGAGGGCATGGCTGGGAGCCTCACATGCGGGTGCTATTGATTGAAGACGACAGCGCAACCGCGCAGAGCGTCGAATTGATGCTCAAATCCGAGAATTTCAACGTCTACACGACGGATCTCGGCGAAGAAGGCATCGATCTCGGCAAGCTTTATGACTACGACATCATCCTCCTCGATCTGAATCTTCCCGACATGTCAGGCTATGAGGTGCTGCGCACCTTGCGGGTCGCCAAGGTCAAGACGCCGATCTTGATCCTCTCGGGTCTGGCCGGCATCGAGGACAAGGTCAAAGGCCTCGGCTTCGGCGCCGACGACTATCTGACCAAACCTTTCCATAAAGACGAGCTCGTCGCCCGCATCCATGCCATCGTCCGGCGTTCGAAGGGCCATGCGCAATCGATGATCACAACGGGCGATCTCGCCGTGAACCTCGATCAGAAGACCGTCGAAGTCGCTGGCAATCGCGTGCATCTGACCGGCAAGGAATATCAGATGCTCGAGCTGCTCTCGCTGCGCAAGGGCACGACGCTGACGAAGGAGATGTTCCTCAATCATCTCTACGGCGGCATGGACGAGCCGGAATTGAAGATCATCGACGTCTTCATCTGCAAATTGCGCAAGAAGCTCGCCAATGCGAGCCATGGCCGCAATTACATCGAGACCGTCTGGGGCCGCGGCTATGTGCTGCGTGAGCCGAGCGAGGACGACGAGCTGATCACAGCGTGATTTTTGGCGCATGCGCCGCATGCGCCTCCTGCGATATGATTTCCAAGGCGCGCTGCCCGGCGCGCCTTTTTCGCGTTTGCATCTCGAGAATTAGACGCCTCAGCCGGCGACCAGGCGCAGCGGCGCGCGCGACGGCAGAGCGCCGCGCGGCACATTGATCGAACGGTGCTCATGATGCGGCACGAAGGAGTCCGTCAATCCGACGACGGTTTCCGCCGCGCCCATGAAGAGATAGCCGTCCGGCGCCAGGACGCGTGCCATCTTTTCCAGCACCGCCTGTTTGGTCGGCACGTCGAAATAGATGAGGACGTTGCGGCAGAAGATGATGTCGAAGCGGCCGAGCTCGCCATAATCGGACAAGAGATTGAACTGCTCGAAGCGGATGCGCGAGCGCAGATGCTGGTTGATCCGCCAGCGGTCGCCTTCCTGGCTGAAATAGCGCAGGAGCTGGCCGATCGGCAGGCCGCGCTGCACTTCGAATTGGGTGTAGAGGCCTTCGCGCGCGCTGTTGATGACATTGTGGGAGAGATCGGTTGCGACGATCTCGATTTCCCAGCCCGTCAGCTTCGGCGCTTCTTCGTCTAGGATCATGGCCAGTGAATAGGGTTCCTGGCCGGTCGAGCAGGCCGCGCACCAGATGCGGATGCGGCCGACGTCGCGGCGCGCCTCAAGCATGGCCGGCAGAGCGATCTTGCGGAAATTGTCGAACGGCGTGCGGTCGCGGAAGAAAAACGTCTCATTGGTCGTCATCGCATCGACGACTTCGCGCGCCAGCGCCGGCTCGTAGCCGGAGACGACCTTGGCCACGAGACCGTCGAGATCGGCAAGGCCGAGCCGCTGCATGATCGGCTGCAGCCGGCTCTCTGCGAGATAGGCCTTTTCCGCGTCGAGCGAGATGCCGGCGGTGCGACCGAGATAATTGCGAAGAACGTCGAAGGCCGAGCTCATGGGCTTTTCTCGCGAACAGCAAAGGGACGAAACAGGCCGCAAACAGTCGGGCCAATCATATTGACGGATAAAACAGCATGGGCGAGGCCTTCATTGACCACTGAACGCGGCATGCCCCAAACGGTCGAAGAGGCGGCGTCTTGCGCGATGATCATGCCGCCCGCGCCGACGATGGCGCGCGATCCGCCCAGGCCGTCACTGCCCATGCCGGTCAAGACGATGCCGATCACCTGCTCGCCGTAAGCCCGTGCGGCGCTGCGGAACAGGACATCGACTGAAGGCTTGCAGAAATTTTCCGGCGGATCGTCGGAGAGGGTGATGGCGCCGGTGTCGCCGAAACGCGTGACGCCGAGATGCAGATTGCCTGGCGAGAGATAGATATGGCCTCTCTCGACCTCTTCGCCTTGGCGCGCGGCACGGGCCGGCAGGCCGGTCACCCGCTCGATATGGCTGGCGATCACTTCGGTGAATTCCGGCGGAATGTGCAAGACGATGAAGACCGGCACCTGCTCGATCGCGGGAACGATGTCTTGGAGGACGATCGACAGGGCCTGGGGACCGCCGGTCGAAGCGCCGATGACGATGATGCGCGGGCCGGGTTGTGGCAGGCGGCCGGCACCGAAATTCGGCTGCGGCGACGCGAGGCGAAATGCCGTGGCGCTCGACCTATCCGGTATGGGAGAGTGTTTTGACATTGAACCTCATTCTGCGCGGCATGCGCAGCGTCGGATCGGCCTTCGTCAGATGAGGCCGATCTCTTCGAGCTTCGACTGAAGGATCTGCTTGTCGAAGGGCTTCATGATATATTCGTCGGCGCCGGCATGGATGGCGCGGGCGATATGGGCGACATCGTTTTCGGTCGTGCAGAAGACGACCTTCGGCTTCAGGCCGCCAGGCATTTTGCGCAGCTCGCGCAGGAATTCGAAGCCGTCCATGACCGGCATGTTCCAGTCGAGCAGGATGGCGTCGGGCATGAGGAAGGTGCAGGCGCTCAGCGCCTTGGCACCGTCTTCCGCCTCCAGCGTCTGAAAGTTCAGACCTTCCAGAATGCGCTTGGCGACCTTCCGGATGACGGTTGAATCATCAACCACTAGAACCTGTTTCATCTCAGTCTCCGGCTTTTTCGAGCATTACGGGGGGTGCTCGTCGGATTGCTTCAGTTGCGCCGCTGGAATTCGAAAACGGCGCCCATATCGAGTAGTGAGAGGATCTGACTTTCGAGCCGATAGACAGCCTCGGTCAGCTTGGCTCTGTGGTTGTTGAGATGCGGCGGCATGGGGATCCGTTTGTCGGGATCGAGCACGATGACATCGCCGACCTCGTCGACGACGAGGGCGAAGTTCTCGCCCCGATGTTCCATGCCGATGGCGAGCCGGGCCTTTTTTGGCTGCACATCCGGCAGCTGCAGGCGCTGGCGCAGGCTGACGGCGGTCACGATCTTGCCGCGCAGATTGACAAGGCCGAGCACTTCGCGCGGCCCGAGCGGCACCGGCGTCACAGCCTCGATCTGGAAAATCGTCTGAACCCGGTTGACCGGCAGGCCGAAGGTCTCGCCGGCGGCGAAGACGATGAAGCAATGCTCCTCGCTCTCGAAACGGAAGTTCCGCTCTTCGGGGGCTTCGGCGGGAAGCGGGAGAGAATAATTGGTCATGCCGCGGCCGCTCCGATCACGCGCGACTCGAGGTCATGCTTGTTGAGGTCATGCGCTTCGAGCAGCTTGCTGAGAGTCTCGAGCAATCCGTTGCGGTCGAATTTGCCGACGGCGCCGCGCATGCCGCTTTCGGCGGCGGCCTGCAGCACCGTTGGCGCCGCATGGGCGGCGAGCGCGAGGACCGGGAGCGTGGCGTGGCGCGGGTCGTCGGTGAGCTTTCGGGCGAGCGCATAGCCGCTCATATTCGGCATATCGGTATCGGTGACGACGGCGTCGAAGATGGCCCCCTTCTCGAACATTGCGAGCGCTTCTTCGCCGGAGGCCGCGGTCGTGACGCGATAGCCGGCGGCGATCAATAGCGGCGCGAGCATGTCGCGGAAGAAGGGCTTGTCGTCGACCAGCAGGATGCGGAAGTGATTGGCGAAGGCGCGGGTGAAGGCATGCGGGCGGCCGATCCGCATGAAATGCGTCGCGTCCAAGATCTCCACGACCTCGTTGCGGATCTCCGCCGTGCCGATCACGGCCGGCGAGGCGCCGGAGATTTGAATGTCGATCGTCGATTCGACGACGTCGAGGATTTCCTCAACGAGCAGGCCCATGCTCTCGCCGCCGATGCCAAGCACAAGCACGGGGTTGACCGATTGCATGCTCGCCTGGTCGATCGGATAGAGCGGCACGAGCGGCATCAGCTGACCCTGGTGCTGCATCACATAGATGCCGTCCGACTGGCGGATGGCCGAAGAGGCGACCGACTCGATGCGCGCGATCAGTGACAGCGGCAGGCCTTTCGGCACGCCGGCGCCGGCACGGAACAGCACGAAGCGGGTGTTGGTTTCGGCCGGCTCGAAGACTTCCGACACATGGCCGCCGGAGTAATCGTTCGAGCGCTCAAAGCCGAGATGGCTTGCGATGCCGGTCGGGTCGAGAATGAGGACGACGGAACCGTCGCCCAGAATCGTATGGCCGGAAAAGACCTTGAGATGGGTGAGCGAGGCACCGAGCGGCTTGACGACGATTTCCTGAACGTCGACGACACGGTCGACGACGACGCCGAATGCCCGCGAATTGACGCGCATCACGATGACCAGACTGCCGACCTCGCTCGACGGCGTCGCGCTGCCTTCGAATTCGAGTTCCAGCACTTCCTGCAGATCGACGACGGGAATAACTTCCTCGCGCAAGCGCAGAACGAGGCTGCCTTGCACCCGTTCGAGCGAGTGCTGGCTTTCCTCGTCGACGCCGACGGCTTCGATCACCGAATGCTGGGGCAGTGCGAAATTATGGCCGCAGGCCGAGACGATCAAAGCCGGTGCGATCGCGAGCGTCAGCGGGATCTTCAGCGAGAAGCGCGTGCCGCGCCCGGGCGTCGTCGTGATCGAGACCGAGCCGCCGATCGACTCGATATTGTCGCGGACGACATCCATGCCGACGCCGCGGCCGGAAATGCTGGTGACGACCTGCGCGGTCGAGAAGGCGGGCGCAAAGATGAAGCGGCAGATTTCGTCATCCGACATCTGCTGCGCTTCGGTCGCGCTCACGAGACCTTTGGCAATGGCCTTTTGGCGGATGGCTTCGAGATCGAGGCCGCGTCCATCGTCGGAGACATCGATGGTGATGTAGCCGGCTTCATGCGTCGCGGTGACGGTGATCGTGCCTTCTTCGGGCTTGCCGCGCGCGAGGCGGACGTCCGGCGGCTCGATACCGTGATCGGCGCAATTGCGCAGCAAATGCGTCAGCGGATCGCGAATGAATTCGATGAGCTGCCGGTCGAGTTCGGTGTCGGCGCCTTCGGTGATCAGCCGCAGCTTCTTTTTTGTCTCGACGGCGAGTTCGCGCATCAGCCGCGGCAGGCTGGTGAAGAGGCGGCCGACCGGCTGCATGCGCGCCCGCATGACGGCATCTTGCAGATCGGAGGTCAGCGCGGAGAGCCGCTGCAGCGGTTGCTTCACAACCGCATCTTCCTGATAGCGGGTGAGCTCAAGCAGCTGGTTCCGGGTCAAGACGAGCTCGGAGACGAGCAGCATGATCCGCTCGAGCGCGCCCACCGCGACACGGATCGTCTCGGGCCGGCTCGTCGCATTCGGTGCCGCCGGAGCGCTTGCGACTTCGACGACCTTCTCGGGCGCGATCTCGCGCTGGCTGGGTGTTGGTTCGATGAGAGCTGGCAGATCGGGATTTGAGGCCTGCGCCAGCGTCGCGAGCGCGGCGATCCGAATCTGCAAAACGGCGATGAGGTCGGTATCGCTGCCGTCTGGTTCCTTGCCGGTGCGCTCGAGACCGACGAGGATGAATTTCACCCGGTCGACGGAAGCGAGAATCGCGGAGACGGTCTCCGGCGTCGCCGGCGCGCCGTCCCGCAATCGGCCGATCAAGGCTTCCGCGACATGCGTCAAATGCTCAAGCCGCGTCAGACCAAGAAAGCCGCAAGTGCCCTTGATCGTATGGAACAGCCGGAAGATCTTGGTGATCGTGTTCTTGTTCGCGGGTTCGCGCTCGAACGTGACGAGGAGTTCGGCCGCAGCTTCGATATGCTCGTTCGTCTCGATCAGAAAGTCGTTGAGGAGTTCGTCCATTGGTCCGCCTGACACCGCTGGCGCGGGTAGTACGGGCCGACTATCGCCGTCATCGGTTAAAGACCTTTGAAAGAATGATTCAATTTAGCTGTTCTTTCGGAGGAGACGAAAGCACCTCCCGACGCGAAAGCGGCCCGGCTGTTGCCAGCCGCGCCGCCGTCAAGCTCATAGACTGATCGGTTTAGCGCTTACGCGCAGGCACTTGCCATCGCGGTCGCTGCGGCGGGCTGCGCTTCAACGCGCACCGAATCGGTGCCCATCGTCAGGGCGAGGCTAAGGCCCGCGGCCTGCGCGACGAGGCCGGTGTAATAGGCCTGGATGCCATGCGCATCGACGCTGCCTTCAGGTGCGCCTTCGAGCAGCTGCGGCACATGGCTCGCGAGGCGAGCATTGGTGCCGGTCGCTTCGACGGCAATATGCGGCGCGTCCTCGGTCCCGGTGATCGTGACCTTGATGACGCCGCCGCGCGGAATTGCCGCCGCGGCGATAAGGCAGAGATTCAAGACAAGCTTGACCTTGTTCTTCGGCATGAGCACGCGCGGCGCGTCCCATTCGAGTTTGGTCTTCTCGTCGGCGAAGAGGCCGCGTGCCACTTGCTCGGCATCGCCGGTATCGATCGCCGCGCCGGCCGAGCCGGCGGCGCCGAAGGCGAGACGGCAGAACTGCAGCCTTGCGGAAGCGGTGCGCGCGCTCTTCTTAATGAGATCGAGCGCGAAGCCGCGCATTTCCGCGTCCTTCTCGTCCTCGAGGACTTCGAGGCCGTTGACGATTGCGCCGACCGGGCTGATGACGTCATGGCAGACGCGCGAGCACAGCAGCGCCGCCAAATCGAGAGAGTCGAGCGCGAAATCGGTCATCTGTCTTCCATCCGTGCTTGAGATGCGAAATTGCTCAAAGACGTGCTTGGCCGAACTGGCAGGCCGATCCAAAAGGAGCGAGCGTCACTATATACCTTGCAGGCGCGTCAATGGCGACGCATCAAGGTGCCTAGTCCCCGAGTATTCCCGGCTATTTGCTCAACCTTGTGCGGAGCCAAATTATGGGCGCAAAGCTTTAAGATTGAGATAAAGATGCGCATCCGAATCGGGCGGCAGGGCGATCCTGATGGAAAGTCTGCCCTCATTTTGAGTGTGATAGGCGTTCCATCCTTGACCCGCGACAATCCTGCTTATGCCGAAGATTTCGGCGCAATCGCCGAAATCTTCGCTGAGCTCGCGGTCGAGGCCGGCGCCGCGATCATGCAGATTTACGGCGCCGATGCGCATGCCCGCGTCAAAGCCGATCAAAGCCCGGTCTGCGATGCGGATGTCGCCGGCGAGGCGGTGATTCTCAAAGGTCTTGCGGCAAAGCTTCCGCAGCTTCCCGTCGTTTCGGAAGAAGCCGTCGCGGCTGGCGCCAAACTCGCCGAGAGCGCGACGTTCATCCTTGTCGATCCGCTCGACGGCACGCGCGAATTTTTGGCCCGCAACGGCGAATTCACCGTCAATCTCGCGCTGATCGTCGATGCGGTGCCGCGCGCTGGCGTGGTCTATGCGCCGGCGCTGGGGCGGATCTGGATCGCGGCCGATACGGCTTGTGTCGCTTCGCTCGCACCGGGCGCGGCCTTGCCTGCCAAAAGTCAGCGCCAAGCGATTCGGACCCGGGTCGCGCCAAAACCTGGCCTCGTCGCGCTGGCGAGCCGCTCGCATTTCGATCCGGAGACGGAGGCCTTTCTCGCGACATTGCCGATCAGCGAGCGCCGCGGCGCCGGCTCGTCGCTCAAATTCTGCTGCATCGCCGAGGGGGATGCGGATGTCTATCCGCGCTTCGGCCCGACGATGGAATGGGATACGGCGGCGGGCGACGCGGTTCTGCGCGCGGCTGGCGGTATTGTGACCGATCCGGCCGGCCGCGTTTTTCGCTACGGCAAATTTGCCGAGCGGCTGAAGAACGGTGCTTTTATCGCCTGGGGCGATCTTGCGGCCGCTGCGAGCTACAGCGGCGCAAAATCGGCATAATTCGCGTAATAATCCCTTAACTATAGGTGCCGATGAGTCGGGGGGCGGGTCGGCTTGGTGCTTCCCGCTCGATGGACGGGGAGATTTTCATGCGGGCTGTGTCGCGCCGGGACCTCACTTCAAAACTCGCTTTGCAACTTGCCTTGATGTCGGCTGGTGCCGTAGTGCCCGGAACGCTTATGGCGGATACCGGACAGCGTCCTTCCGAAATCTCGCCCGAAGAGGTTGTCGAAAGCGGCCACAAATTCTTCGGCACGATTTCGCGCGGCCTCGCTCAGGTGGTTGAG
Source organism: Methylovirgula sp. (assembly GCA_052144065.1). Taxonomy (GTDB): domain Bacteria; phylum Pseudomonadota; class Alphaproteobacteria; order Rhizobiales; family Beijerinckiaceae; genus Methylovirgula. The sequence continues at coordinate 13,792 of JBKQRA010000069.1, forward strand.
GCGGCGACGCGCCGTTGGGGCCGGCCGAACGGCTATATTCTCGGCCAGGAGGCGAGCGGCGCCTTTGTCGGCGGCCTGCGCTATGGCGAGGGCACGATGTATACGCGCAATGCGGGTGATCTGCGGGTCTTCTGGCAGGGCCCGTCGCTTGGCTTCGATGCCGGCGCCGACGGCGACCGCACTATGATGCTCGTCTATAATCTGCCGGCAACGCAGGCCATCTATCGCCGTTTCGGCGGCCTCGACGGGTCGGCCTATTTCATCGGCGGATTCGGCATGACGGGTCTCGCCGACAACAATATCATCGTCGTGCCGATTCGCTCCGGCGTCGGGGCACGGCTCGGCTTCAACGTCGGCTATTTGAAGTTTACCTCGCGGCCGACGTGGAATCCCTTCTGAGGCAAAGGGCGTGCGGCCAAGCGCTGGCTGCGCCCAATCTAATATTAACCAAGAAAAATCAAAAACTTAATTCGATATTGCCTTTAATTTAAGGAACTGGTGAGGGCTGCCGTGGCGGTCTGTGCGCCCTAATTTTGATCTGGCCGCGTCTAGTGGCATAGTTCTTTCAACTATCTCGGGTGAGCAGAGCGCGTGATCGAACAGGCCATGATCTTCGCGCTGGGGTTCCTGGTCGCAGGGCTCGCAGCGCTGGCATTCGCGCCGGCGTTTTGGGCGCGGGCCAATCGGCTGACGCGGCGCCAGCTCGAAATGCAGATCCCTTTGTCGGTGCAGGAGATCCTGGCCGAACGTGATCAGCTGCGCGCCGAATTCGCGGTCGAGCGCTGCCGGCTCGACATCAGGGCCGATCAGCTCGCCAGCCGCCATGCCGACAATCTCGCTCAGTCCGGTCGGCTGATGACGCAGATCACCGAAATGGAGGAGAAGCTCGCCGCCGGCGGTCGCGCCCTGCAGGAAAGCGAAGTGGGCTCGGCGCAGACGCGGGCCGAGCTGATGTCGGTGCAGGCGGAGCTCAGCTCCCTGCACAAGGCCTATTACGACGCCGAGGGCCTGCTTGAGCGCAAGCAGAGTGAATTCCTCGACTTCGTGCGCATGCAGGAAGCGATGCGCATGCTCGCCGAGGCGCGGTTCGCCGCCCTGGCTGCCTCCGATGCGCGCGTGGCGAGCCTCGAGCTGCGGCTTGGCGATGTCAGCCGCAATCTGATCGAGGCCGAGCAGAAGCTGACCCAGAAGGAGCTGCATTCGCGCAGCCTCACCGATGTGATCGGTGGCGAGCGGCATGAGCGCGAGCTTGTCCAGAACAAGAATGCTCGCCTGCAGGAACGCCTCGATCTCGAGGCGCGCAGGACCGCACAATTGACCGAAGAACTTGCCGCGCTACGCCGTCAACATGATGACGATCTCGCGCAGCTCAGAACCTTGATGGTCAAGCTCAATGTAAATGAATCGGCGATCGAGGATGCGCGCCGCCGCGAAAAGGATGTGCTGGCGCAGCGCGATCTCCTGGTGGAGCGCCAGCGTGAGGCGGAACGCGCAGCGTCCGAAAAATACCTGCATCTGCGGTCGGAATATGCCACCGTGCAGGGCGCGCTCGATGTGGCGCGGCAGCGCTGCAGCGAACTCGAAGGCAAGCTTGCGCGGCAGACTGCTGGCGAGCACCAATCGCGGCTTGCCGGCGATCAGCAGGGGCGGCCCGCGGCGGCTCTGTCGAGCGAGGACAGCGCGGCCTTGCGCCAAAGCATCCGCGATGTCGGCGAGGCCGTCGTGCGCCTCATGCGGCCGAATGGCGAAGCGCCCGCGGCAGCGCCGCGGCTGCCGGTCGCCACAATGCCGAAGCTCGTTACGCCCGAGACGAGCGATGCGCGCGTCGCCAAGCACGAGCCGGCAACGACTTCCTAACTCTCTCTGTTCAGATCCGCCGGCGGGTCACGATGAGCGGCATCCCGCCTTCGGGCCGCAACGTGATGTGCTGCACCGGCCGCACGGCATGACCTGCAACCGGGCGCAGATGAAAATGCCGGATGATGCGCGAGAGCACGATCATCGCTTCCTGCAAAGCGAAGGAAGCACCGATGCAGACGCGCGGGCCCGCACCGAAGGGCAGATAGGCGAAGCGGTCGATCTTCTCTTTCTCGCCTGGCAGAAAGCGGCGCGGATCGAAGACATCGGGCACCTTCCACAGCAGCCGATGCCGATGCAGGATCCAGGGCACGATCATCACCAGCGTGCCTTTGCGGATGCGGCGGCCCAAAACATCGTCGGGGCCGATCGCTTCGCGCGACAGGCTCGCGACCGGCGGATAAAGCCGCATCGCTTCCTCGATCACCGCGCGCGTCTCGATGAGATTTTGAGTGTCAGTGCTGTCGCCCTGCCGGTCTGCCTCCTGCGCCAGCCGCTCCTGCCATTCCGGCGCGTGCGAGAGAAGGAACAGCGACCAGGTCAGCGCATTCGCCGTCGTCTCATGGCCGGCACCGATGAAGGTGATGATATTGGCGCGCACTTCCGCATCGCTGAGACCTAACCCTTCCGCCGGATGTTGCGCTTCAAGCAGCAGCGTCAGGAGATCGCGCGGCACGGAGTCGGGGTCTTCGGCGAGACGGGCTTTGCGCCGCGCTAAAATCCGCTCGACGGCTTCATCGAAGAAATGCAGCGATCCGCGCGCGCTCAGATGCGTGGGGCGCGGCACGAAGGTGGGCAGATCGAGCAGGTCAAACGGATCGAGCCGGCCGATCGCTTCGAAGAAACCGGTCAGCGCCTTCAGAAAGTCTTCCGGCGGGCAGTCGAGACCGTCGGCGAGAATGGTGCGCTGAAGGATATCGAGCGTGACGCGCGCCATCGCCTTTTGCACATCGATGACGGCGCCGTCGCGGCGCTTCGACCAGCGCTGCACCAAAACGTCCGCCGCTTCCGCCATCGGCATCGCGAAGGAGATGACATTTTTTGCCGAAAAGAGCGGCGCCGTCGCGCGCCGCTGCGCCCGCCAATGTTCGCCTTGCGCGGTCAAAAGACCGTCGCCGAGGCCCGGCGCCAGGATTCGCCGCTGTAGCGCGTCCTTGCGGTAGTTTTCGGCATTGTCGATCAGAATATGCCGGATTGCCGAAGGCGCGCTGACGACGGCGGCATTGCCGAGGATCGTCCGTCCGGCAAGCATGAAATGCTCGAAATGCGCTTGCGTCCAGGTTTCGATCGGATTGCGGCGCAGCGTTGCCAGCATGGCAAAGGGCCCGAGCGGGCCCGGCTGCGGCGTCGGGGCAGGCGGCCGGAAGGCGGGCGCGGGCGCTGCGCCGGGAAGCGACAGGAGTTGGTCCAAGACGGCAGATCCCGATCTGGAGGCAAATCGCCGGCTATTTAGGGCAAAGGAGCATGGCCTTTATCGGACCGCGCGAGAAATTT
>JBKQRA010000070.1:0-6673 GCA_052144065.1 Methylovirgula sp.
GACGTGATGCTGGCGCGGCGGCTGCGCGACGAACTCGCGGCGCTGGTCGATCGTATGCGCGTGACGACCTTGCTCGTCACCCATAGTCTCGACGAGGCGATCGCGCTCGCCGATCATATTTTCTTGCTCGGCGGCCGGCCGACGCGCATCCTGACCGAGATGGACATCAGGCTGCCGCGCGCCAAAATGACGGACGACTATGCCGCGCAGACTAAGGCGGAGATCGGTGTGATTCTCGGCCATACGGCAGCGGGCCCCGCGAGACCACGGTGACCTTTCTCATCTTCGACTGCGACGGAGTCCTCGTCGATTCCGAAATCATTGCGCTCGACGGCCTGGCCAAGGCGATAACGGATATCGGCCTGCCGACGGATTTCGCCGATTGCCGCCGCCGTTTCATGGGCAAGAGCTTGCGGGATGTTCTGGCCGAGATCGAAGCGATGCTCGGTCGCCCCTTGCCGGCCGATTGGGGCAAAGACGCCAATGCGGCTCTGCTCGCGCGTTTCGCGAGCGAACTGCAGCCCGTCAAGGGCGTCGCCGCGGCGATCGCCGCCCTTCCCTATCCGCGCTGCGTCGCCTCGTCTTCGCAGCCCGATCGCGTCCGCCTATCGCTTGATGTCACAGGCCTCGCGCCCTTCTTCGGCGATCGCGTGTTCAGCGCGACCGAAGTCGCGCATGGCAAGCCGGCGCCGGATCTCTTCCTTTACGCGGCAAGGCGCTGCGGCTTCGATCCCGCTACGACGATCGTTATCGAGGACTCGCCCGCCGGCATTGCTGCGGCGCTCGCGGCAGAGATGACGCCTATCGGATTTGCCGGCGCGAGCCACGCCGATCAGAGCCTTATCGAATGTCTTTCGGCGGCCGGTGCGGCGACGGTACTGACGCGCATGGCCGATCTGCCTGCCACAGTCGAAATGATCCGCAACACAGCCCAGACAATGCGGCGCCGGAGCCACGCCTCATGAAGCTGCTGCTCGTGGCCGCCGCCGCACTCGTCGATGCCGATCACCGCATCCTGCTGGCGCAGCGGCCGGAGGGAAAGACGTTGGCCGGCCTTTGGGAATTTCCCGGCGGCAAGGTCGAGGCGGGCGAGCGGCCTGAAGGCGCGCTGATCCGCGAGCTTCGCGAGGAACTCGGCATAACAGTCGAAGAGCCGTGCCTCGCGCCGCTCACATTCGCGAGCCACGCCTATCCCGACTTTCACCTCTTGATGCCGCTCTACATTTGCCGGCGATGGCAGGGCCTCGTGACTTCGCAGGAGGGTCAGGCGCTCAAATGGGTGCGGGCAAACGATCTGCGGTCCTATCCGATGCCGCCGGCCGATGCGCCTTTGATCCCCGCGCTGATCGATCTTCTCGGTTAAATCTTCGGCCGATCACCAGCTATCATGCTGCCAAGTGCTCGGGCCGCTCGAATCGGGCTGCGAACCGCCAAAGAAAAAGAAGCTGTCGTTATGCTGCTGCGGATGCGCAGCCGCGTGATGGACATAGCGGTGCGTCTGGCCGCTGGTCGCATAAACCCTCGATTGGGGCGGTGTGCCTCTGATCGAAATACGTGCGCCTTCGGCCTGCACCATATGGAACAGCGTCGCGGCATGATCGGGCGAGAGCCGAATGCAACCATGCGAGGCGGGCCGCCCGAGCGAAGCCGTCTCATAAGTGCCATGGATCGCATAGCCGCCGAGGAAGAAGATCGAATAGGGCATCGGCGACATATGATATTTCTTTGAATAATGCATGCGCTGGAGGCTCGTCGGAGCGAAGGAGCCATGCGGCGTCACATAGCCGGAGCGCGCTGTCGAGATCGGCCATTCATAGCTGCCGCTTTCGGATTCGACCGACATGCGCTGGGCGGAAAGATCGATCTGAATGCGCACCAAGGCCTGCGCCGACGACATCCAAAGCAGTCCACAAAGCGAAATCAAAACGAGCGGCAATTTCGTTAACAAAGCGCGACGCATGACAAACTCTCCATCGCAGGCAAAACAACACCCGCGGCGCGTGGAAGATGACATCGCCTTACCATCGCGTAAATTACCAATTTGAAGTAAGGTTGATCGGATACCAATCGCGCTCAAAGCTTATAGTCGGTGCGCGCTTTTCAGATCAGGCTTAATGGACGCGCGACAGCAACCATGAGCTCTTGATAAAGATCATGACAGCTTGACGACGCTTGCCGACTCTTGCGGAATCGCGCTCAATGGAGCTGGCGTTAGCCGTTACGTCGGACGAATTGCCATCACGAGAGGCACCCGATGCACGAAGGATTTCCGCGAAACTTCGGACACCGGCGCCCGCTGCTTTGCGCGGCGCTCATTGCCATCTCTGCGCTCTCTTCACAGAAAAGTGCGGCGCAGGATTTAGGGAGCCTGGAGCCGCGCGCTTTGCCGCCGCTCGCCAATCCGCATGATCCGAGAGTGCCGGCGAAACAATTGTTCGGGCGCGAGACAGCGCCGGCCGACCTGCCGACCCGCACCATCGGCTTTTACGCCCGCGGCTGTCTTTCGGGTGCCGTCGCTCTCCCCGTCAACGGCCCCGACTGGCAGGTGATGCGCCTGTCGCGCAATCGCTTCTGGGGCACGCCGCAGCTCATCGCCTTTCTCGAGCGCTTCGCCAAGGAGGTGCCGCATGTCAGCCGCTGGCCGGGCATTCTGGTCGGCGACATGTCGCAACCGCGCGGTGGCCCGATGCTCAATGGCCACTCCTCGCATCAGATCGGCCTTGACGTGGATATTTGGCTGAAGCCCATGCCGCCGCGCGAACTGTCGCCGGCCGAGCGCGAACGCCTGCTGTCGACCAATGTCGTCCGACCGGATCGCCTCGACGTCGATCCGCGCGTCTGGACGCAGGACGATCTGGCGGTGATCCGGGCTGCGGCCGAAGACCCCGCCGTCCAGCGCATCTTCGTCAATGCAGCGATCAAAAAGGCGCTCTGCCGCGACGCCACGGGCAATCGGAGCTGGCTCAATAAGGTCCGGCCCTTCTTCGGGCACGACTATCATTTCCATGTGCGGCTCGCCTGTCCGAGGGGGGAGACGGCCTGCCAGGGACAAGATCCCGTGCCGGCCGGCGAAGGCTGCGACCGCGCCTCGCTCGCCTATTGGTTCTCGCCCGGCGTGCTGCATCCGGTGCCGAATCCGAATTGGAAGCCGCGGCCGGCGCTGACGCTCGCCGAGCTTCCCGCGCCGTGCCGGGCGGTGCTGACGGCCAAATAGGTAGAGTTTTGCGCTCGATTGAGACCGTTAGGAGAACGACACATGAGCATCTATCGTCTCGACCCCATCAACCCCGGCGACCCGTCCTGGCAGAATTCCGCCGAAAAGGACTGCGTCTGGGCCGGCGCCGCGACGCCGAAAGAGGCGCGCGATCTGGTCGCCACGAAGACCAACACAGGCGGCCACACGGGTGCGAAATCGCCCTGGCAGGATGAGAGCGTCACATCCTGCGTCCTGGAGCCGACGATGAGCCATATTGCGGCTGGAACCGTCGTCCGTGCCGACGGCAGCCAAATTGGCTGATTCAGTCCGTCGGTGAGCGGGCGAGATCGGCGAGCAGAATGTCGAGCTTGCCGTCGTAATGCAGCTCATAGAGGTCGTCGCAACCACCGACATGGTGATCGCCAAAGAAGATCTGCGGGACGGTCGTGCGGCCGTTGGCGCGCTCCGTCATCTGGGCGCGGGCCTGGAAATCGCCGTCGACCGAGATTTCCCTGTAAGGCAGGCTCTTCTTCTGGAGGAGTTCCTTGGCGCGCCGGCAATAGGGGCAGGTCTGGGTCGTGTAGATCGTTATCGGCACCGGCGTCGTCATCTCGCTTCCTTTCAGGGGGAGGCCTTGCTTTCAGGGCGAGGCCTTGCGGCCACATGGTTCACAGATATGGCGTTTCAGGCGCCGCTCACAACCCGAGCAAAGACGAGCACATCGACGCGGGCGGCCCCAGCCCTGAGCAGGGCGCGGCAGGCGGCATTGATCGTCGCCCCGGTCGTGAGAACATCGTCGACGAGAACGATGTTCCGCCCTTCGACGGAGGGTTTGGCTTCGTCGGGGACGGCAAAGGCGCCTTGCACATTGCTTGCCCTTTGCGCCCGCGTCAGCCCGATCTGCGGCGCCGTCCGCTTGACTCTGTGCAGCAGGAAAGGCGCGACCGGCTTGCCGCAGGCGGCGCCGACCGCGACGGCGAGCGCCTGCGCCTGGTTGAACTGACGCCACATCAGCCGCCGCCGATGAAGCGGCACCGGGATCAGGCAGTTGGCCTCGGCGAGAATGTCATCGCCGGCGCGGGCCATCCAAGCGCCCAAAGGCTCGGCGAGCTCCATACGGTCCTGATATTTGAGGCGATGCACCAGCTGGCGCACCGGGCCGTCCTCGAAACGGGCGACGGCGCGGGCCCGCGCATAGGCAGGCGGATGTGCCATCGCCTCGGGCGACAGCAGGCCCGGAATGCCGAGATCATAGGCAAACGGCGTCCCCAGCCGGTCGCAAAAGGGCTTTTCGATGAAATTGATCCGGCCCCAGCAGCCCGGGCAGAGCGCGCCATGGGTCGCGGTCGCGCCGCGGCAGCTGAGACATGACGGCGAATAGACGAGATCGAGCGCCGCATGGGCGACACCGGCCAGCAGTCTCCGGCCGGGCTGAAGTGCGCCCAATAATGTCTCCGCGAATGCCATGGCCGGAGCTTAAGTCGGTCAGCCGGGTCTTGTCAGCTGGCATTTATCAGCGGCATTCGATAGCAAACTCACCATACTAAACGAATAATGGCTTTCACATAAAGACATCTTCATATGTGAAATTACTGATTTAATGCATTTTTTCAGAGAAGATATCAACAGGATCGATTCGTTTCCCATTGTCAACATGTTTATTACACATTTAATGGCGATCTCCACGTGATTCTTTTCCATGATTTAATGGGAATGTGTTGCTGGCCATTTCCGAGTCGGGCATAAAGACTCATGAACTTTGTGAAAGCACTTGAGGACGAGATTGCTGCGCTTGAGAGCGCTTTGGAAACCGACCCTCGGTTTCTGAAGCTCAGAGAGTTGCGTCGTCTTCAGCAAATTTACACGTCAGATACGACACGCGTTTTGCCGAAGATGTCGCCGTTCGTTCCCGCTCTTCCTTCGTCGTCAACACCGGGACGCAAAACGAGTCCGGCTCGTAGGCAAGCTATTGAAAAGGCCGTCGAGTTTCTTGACCTTCAAGGCGGACCCGCGAAAACCACGGAAATTTTAGACTACTTGAAAGCCGTTGGTGTCGAGATCGGTGGCGCTGACCCGCGCAACAATCTTTCCGCACTTCTCTATCACAGCGACATGTTTGAATCACATGGGCGTGCGGGGTGGGTGTTGAAAAGGAACGAAACAGATAGCGCCTACGCTCCATCAGACAATGATGATGAAAGCTCAGAGAGAGAAGGGCCGTTTACTCGCGTGAGCTAAAGAGATTCGCCCCATGCGCTTTAAGTCTTGGCCGACGTGGCGCGCATGGGGCTAAAAAGATTCGGGAGGCGTCGCAAGCGCGGCCCGTTTAGGTGGGGAGTTCTAGAACCCCTGCTTTACCTGCCCGGTCTTCAAAACCGGAAATAGGACGGCGGCGCGATCGCTTCATACCGGCGCGCCGCCGGTTAAACTTTAGCAGAATCAAAACGTCTTGGGAATCCAAACCTCAAGATGAAAATCACTTATGAAAGGACAGTCCAAATGTCTTTTGGTTTTCAACAAAAACGGCGCCTTGCTTCTCTAGCACAGCTAGAATTGCCGCTAGATTATTCGCAATCGGAACGCGCCGCCCTTTCTCGAAATCCCTCACTTGCGAGCCCCGAGACGAATGCGGATAAGGCGGCCATGATCCCGCCCGCCGGCATGCCGCCGCCCATTTTCGATCGCACCCTGCAGCGGCAAAGGCTTTTGCGCGCCCCGGCGGCCGGTGCCGCCGATTTCCTTCTGCAGCGCGTGAGCGAAGACCTCTGCGACCGGCTGACCGCCGTGATGCGGCGGTTCTCCCACATCGCCGATGTCGGCACACCTTCGCCCCTCCTGGCCGAAGCCCTGGCCGCCGCCGCGCCGGAGGCGAAAATCGTCCGGCTGGCGCCAATGGCCGCCGCCGCCGGCCCCGCGCCGCTGCTGCGCGTCGTCGGCGACGAGGAGGCGCTGCCGTTCCGACCGGAAAGCTTCGACCTCGCCGTCTCGGCTTTGGCGCTCCAGCAGGTCAATGATCTGCCTGGAACACTGATCCAGATCTGCCGCTGTCTCAAGCCCGACGGGCTTTTCCTCGGCGCCCTCCTCGGCGGCGGGACATTGAATGAATTGCGCGAGGTGCTGGCGACGGCGGAAACCGAAGTGACCGGGGGCATCTCGCCGCGCGTCGCGCCTTTCGCCGATGTGCGCGACATGGGCGGCCTGCTGCAGCGCGCCGGCTTTGCCCTGCCCGTCGCCGACAGCGAGCCGGTGACGGTGCGCTACGACAGTCTCTTTGCGCTCGCGGCCGACCTCCGCGCCATGGGCGCGACCAACACGCTGGTGGAGCGCTTAAAACGGCCGACGCGCAAAAAACTGTTTCTGCGCGCGGCGGAGATCTATGCCAAGCGTTTCAGTGATCCGGACGGGCGCGTCCGCGCCAGTTTCGAGGTGATCTTTCTCTCCGGCTGGGCGCCGCATGAGAGCCAGCAAAAGCCGCTA